>JAADEO010000145.1 GCA_013153415.1 Deltaproteobacteria bacterium | reverse complement strand
GATTTCGCCCAGAGTGACGATCGTGCCGTTGGCCCGGGTAATGATGGGGATACGGGAAAACTCGTTTTTATAGTCCTTCCTCTCGGCCATCCGCACGAGGATATCGCCGCCCCGGGTTTTGATCGTGCCGCCGGGAATATCCCGGGCCGCGGCACGCACCTTCTCCGCCACCTGGGCAAGCTTAAGATGATAGGCCTCGAGAATTTCAGAAGGGACCTCGATACTGAGTTCGAGCGGACGGTCTCCCAAGAGTTCGACCCGAGTGATCTCTTCGTCCTGGAGCAAACGATCGCGGATCATCTCGGTGACCTCGCGCAGAACCTTGCGCTCCTGGTCGCCGGAAATCAGCAGGGTGACGACCTGGCGCTTATGCGAAGGAATGGTCACCAGCGGTTCTTCGGCATCCTCGGGAAAAGAGTAAATGCGGTCGACCTCATTCTTGATGTCGGTAGCCAGCCGCTGCAGGTCGGTATCGATATCGGCCTCGACCATGACCGTGCCAACCCCCTCGTCGGCAATCGAAACCACCTCCTTGATTCCGTCGACTCCCTGGATCGCCTCTTCGATCGGCAGAACGATGCCATCGACGACATCCTCCGGCGTGGCCCCGGGATAGAGCACCGTGATCCGCACCTGGTCGAGGGTAAACTCGGGGAAAACCTCCTGCTTGATATGGCTGCCCCAGACGAAACCGCCGATCAGAAGAAAGAGCATCACCAGATTGGCGGCCACCGAGTTGCCCGCCATCCAAGCGATGGCGCCACGCATTTGCGGCCGCCGGTCTTCCGTCTCCCGCCGCGTGGTCATCGCTGTTCCGCCCCACTCTGCCGACTGGAGTCGGCAGCGGCCGGAGTCTCTCCGGAATCATCCGTTACGCCTGCAACCACCCGCAGCAGCATGCCCTCGACCGGGGCCGCCAGGGTTGAGGTTATCACCCGGTCTCCGGGGTTGAGCCCCCGGTCGACAAAGACATTCTCGAGATTTTTCCAGGCCACGTGAACCGTCTGGTGATGCAGACGCTGTTTCTCGTTGACCAGGAAAAGGGTTTCGTTTTCCCTCAGGGCCGAACGCGGCACCCGGAAAACCCCGGCCATCAGCTTGCCGCTGATGACCGCCTTAACGAAGCTGCCGAGCAGCAGGGGGCGATGCCCGCTTTTCAGTCCCAGGGGATCATCGACCGCCACCAGGATCCGGGCCATGAGACCGTTTTCATCGAGATCCGGGGCCAGGGAAACGATCTTTCCGGACCACGACCGCCCGTTCCGGGAAATGACCCTGACCGGGGAACCTCCCTCTTCGCCCGGCCGGGGCAGGTCAAAACGATCAAGCTTGGCTACCGGCAGCGAAATCTCGGCCCAGAAACGATCGGTCGCCGCCAGCGTGGCGATCTTGGTGGCGGTCGTGATCTCGGAACCGATATCGACATTCTCGCTGCGCACCACGAGATTGAACGGGGCCCGGATAGTGCACCTTTCGAGATCGACCCGGGCTTTCTCCAGGGCCGTCCGGGCCGAGGCGATGCGGGCCTTGACCTTGGCCAGCTGGGGTTTGCGCAGGGCCAGGTCGCGACTGCTCTCATCCACCTTGCCGCCGATCTCGTCCCCCAGCTTGCGAATCAGATCCCACTCCTGGCGGGCAACGTTCTGGCTGCCCTCTTCGAGCCGGAGGTTGGCCTCTTCCAGGGCCAGGGCGTCCTGCATGCGTTTGAAATTGAGCCGGTAATCGGTATCATCGAGCTTGAGCAGGATCTCACTCTTGCCGATAATGCCGCCCGGCACCAGCTGGGGATGGAGATAGACCACGGTACCGGTGACCCGGGCCTGGAGCACGATCTCTTTGGCCGGAATCATCCGCCCCTGGGCCCGAACCTCGATCCGGCGATCCTCGGGAAAGACCTTGACGGCCGTAACCAGGGTCACCATTTCACTCGGCGGCCGTTTTTTCACCCGAGGCCGGCTCCTGATGATGAATCTTGCGGCTAAAGTGCCGGCCGTCAGCAACACGACAATCAGGCCCACGGCAAAAAAGCGCTGTTTCAGGGTGCGCCGGGGCAGACCGTTGGCCGGTGCTACCTTACCACTCTCATTTTCCCGTGACTGTTCCGTCATTTCTTATCCTTATCGTATCCAGCCGTCACCTGCTCAAGCCAGCTGCCGCCCAGGGTCTTGTAGAGAGCGATCCGGGCCAGAACCACCTGTTTCTCCTGGCTGATGATATCGTGTTCAAGCTGCAGGGTGTTGAGCTCTTCGTTGAGTACATTGATAAAATCGCTGTTGCCGTTGAGGTAGCGCCGGCGGGCCTCGCGCAGGGTCCGGCGGGAAAGCTCAAGCTGTCTTTTCAGGTATTTCAGGGTATCGGTCGCTTCCTGTTCCCGGGTCATGGCGTTTTCGACTTCGTGGACCGCGTTGATCACAGTTTTCCGGTAGGTCGCCAGCCGCTCATCGACCACGGCCCGGGTCCGGCCGACCTCGGCCCGGCGGCGGCCGCCGTCGAAGATCGGGGCGGTCAGGTTGCCGGCCAGGTTGATGATCCAGTTGTCGAACAGGGAGTTGCTGTCTTCGCCATTGTAGTAGCCGGAGGCGGTCAGGCGGATGGCCGGCAGGCGGTCGGCCCGGGCCGCGGCCACATTCCACTGGTCGGCCTCGAGCCTAAGACCGGCAGCCCGGACGTCGGGCCGGGCCGCCAGCAGATCGGCCGGCAGACCGAGCGGCGGCAGGGAGCCTACCTCGGGGAAATCGCGGGCCTGGAAAAATTTATCATCGAGCCGGGTACGGCCGGCGAGCCGGGCCAGGCTGCGTTTGAGAACCTTCTGGTTGCTCAGGGTCGGAATCATCGAAGTCTTGAGTTTCGCGATGATCTGCTGCTGCTGGTAGACATCCAGCGCCGTGGCTTTACCCAGCGGGAAACGGCTGACGACCAACTGGAGAAGTTTATGCTGGAGTTCGAGCTGCTGTAAGAAAAGATCGTAATGACGGCGGTTGGCGATCAGCTCGACCCAGTTTTCGGCCACCGCCCCGCTGACCGTGATCACCGCGGTCTTGAGATCCTCGCGCGAAGCCTGGTAGCGCTCCAGCTCGCTCTTAGTCAGGGCCCGGATCCGGCCCCAGAGATCGACCTCGTAGAAAACGGCTCCGCCCGCCGACCAGTAATCCTCGATCCGCCGGGGCCGACCCTTGCCGTCCGACTGCAGGCGACTGCGACTGCCTTCGAGATTGACCTCGGGCCAGCTGAGGGCCCCGGTTTTCAGAGCCTTGAAACGGGCCTGTCCGAGCCGGGCCCGGGCCTCGGCCAGGGTCAGATTGCGGCCCAGGGAAAGATCCTCCAAGCGGGTCAGTTCACGGCTATCAAACTCGAGCCACCAGGCCGGCCGGATTTTCTCGGATTTGGAATAGAGGGAAAAGCGGGTCGGAAAATCTTCCGGCAGCGGCTGGGCGACTTCTTCTTTGAGCCCGTTGCAGGCCCCGGCCAGCACCAGTACGCCCAGCAGAAAAAATATCAGGAATAACCGCTTCAACCGTAAAACCTCGGGAAAACAGAAAGATTGGGGAAATCGTGAAGGATCTTACATAAAAAGAGGGATAAAAACAAGCCGGTAAAAAAGCAAAAGGTCCGGGACGCATACACAACCGCCCCGGACCTTGCAATTGAACCCTTTTATCCGCCAGCCGACCGCAGCCGCGATCCTCAGCTTTTGACCGGGGCCGGACAGACGCAGACGTTTTTCATGACCAGGGTCAGGTTGTCGGCCATCTCCTCGAGCTCTTTTTTGACCTCTTCATCAGGAGTCCCGTGGCCGACCACCTGGGGCTCGATGAGCTGGGATTTCATGGCCTCGAGATAGGCGTTGATCTTGGGCATGACGTTGACATTCCAACTGTTCTGAGTGAAAGCCGCAACCGGGTAGCCGTTCTTCTTTTTTCCCTTGAAGAGCATGAGAAAATACTCGAGACGGGGATAGATGTTGGCATCATAGGTCGGAGCTCCGAAGACGATGCCACCGGCCTGGAGCATCTCGCCCATCACGGCGCCGGGTTCGGCCGTGGCGGCATCGAAATACTTGACCTCGAGCCCGTTGTTCTCGAGCCGGTGCTTGACGATGGCCCCCATCTCGTGGGTGTTGCCCCACATCGAACCGACGATCATCACCACCTTGTCGCCTTTCTCGTTCTTGGCCCACTCCTGGTAGCGACTGATAATCGACATCGGGTTGCCACGGTAGACCGGACCGTGCGAGGGGCAGAGAATATTGATACCCATACCGCCCTTGACCCATTTGTCGATCGCCTTGACGACGTGTCCGAGATAGGAGGCCACGATCGTGCCGAGATAGCGCTTGGCTTCAGGCCAGTAGGCCTCGAGATCGATTTCGTCATCGAAAAGACCGTACTCGGGAGCCCCGAAACCACCGAAGGCATCGCAAGGGAAAAGTACTTTATCCTCTTCCAGATAGGTGAACATCGTGTCCGGCCAGTGAAGCCAGGGGTAATTGAGAAACTTCAGGGTGCGCCCCCCCAGATCGATGCTGTCGCCATCCTTGACCGCGGTCACCCGCTCCCCTTCACCATAGAACTGGTGAAGAAAGTTCTTCCCTTTGGCGGTGGCCAGCACCTGGGCCTGGGGACAGGCCTCGTAAACCACCGGAATGATCCCGGAATGATCCGGTTCCAGGTGATTGTGGATTATATAGTCGATCTTCTCCAGCGGCACGACCTCCCGTACCTTCTCAAGGAAAGGTTCCGCAAACCCATTGCGGGCCAACTCGATCAGGGCGGTTTTTTCACTCCCCTGGACCAGGTAAGCATTGTAACGCATCCCGTCGGGCAGGGCCCACATCCCCTCGAAAAGAGGATTATCGTGATCGTTGACGCCAACCCACCAGACGCCATCGATAATCTTTACTGCTTTATTGGTATCGGTTTTACTCATCAGATCAAATCCTCCTGTCAGCAGGCTGCTATTTCATTGCCGATTTTATAACGCAAAAATAATACTAAGTCAATACAGTTTACAAACCGGCACGGTTATAATATCATCCCGAAAACCAAACCCATCCATCCGACCTGAAAGAGGGAATGGCACTGTGACAGAGAAACTTGAGACGGCTACCGTGGGCCTGGTGTCCGACACCCACGGGCGAATGCACCCGAAAGTCCTGCAGCAACTCGAAAGCGCCGGCTGCCAGGCCATCCTCCATGCCGGCGATATCTGCTGCCATGAAACAATCGCTGCGCTTTCGAACCTGGCCCCGGTCACCGCGGTCGGCGGCAACATGGACCGCAATCCGCAGCTTCCGGCAACCGAAATGCTGGATATCGCAAATCTCACCTTCTACATTCTCCACGACCTGGGACGGCTCGATCTCGACCCCAAAGCCGCGGGTATCGACATCGTGGTTTTCGGCCACACCCACCGACCGGAAAGTTTCATCCGCCAAGGGGTGCTCTATATCAATCCCGGCAGTGCCGGTCCCCGGCGCGGACGTCTGCCGGTTTCAATGGCCCTGCTCGAAATCAACCAGCGGCAGGCACTCCCCCGTTTCATCGATCTGGACTGACTCCTCTCCCCGGCCACAAACAAAAAGAGCCGCCAGATAACCGGTAGAACGGCAACTGGCGGCTCTGAAATAAATTGAAAAAATTTGTCGGATCAGCGACCCAGGGCCTTGACCACGGTAGCCCCGATATCGGCCGGGCTCTTGACGACATGAATACCGGCAGCAGTCATGGCGGCCATCTTTTCGGCCGCAGTACCCTTGCCCCCGGCGATGATGGCCCCGGCATGCCCCATGCGGCGACCCGGAGGAGCGGTCTGGCCGGCGATGAAACCGATCACCGGTTTGCTCATATTGTTTTTGACGAATTCGGCCGCTTCCTCCTCGGCGGTACCGCCGATCTCGCCGATCATGACCACGGCCTCGGTTTCGGCATCATCCTCAAAGAGGGCGAGAAGGTCGATAAACTGGCTGCCGATGATGGGATCGCCGCCGATACCGATGCAGGTCGACTGGCCGAGGTCACGCTCGGTCAGCTGTTTGACGGCTTCGTAGGTCAGGGTGCCGCTGCGCGAAATAACCCCGACAGTGCCTTTCTTATGGATAAAACCGGGCATAATTCCAACCTTGGCTTCGTCAGGCGTGATCACACCAGGACAGTTGGGACCGATCAGGCGGGTCTTTTTGCCTTTCATGAAGGCCTTGACCTTGAGCATATCCAGAGTCGGAATTCCCTCGGTAATGCAGACCACCAGATCGACTCCGGCATCAACCGCCTCCATGATGGCATCGGCGGCAAACGGCGGCGGCACGAAAATCAGCGAGACATTGGCTCCGGCACCCCGAACCGCGGCATCGACGGTATTGAAGACCGGCACCTCGTCCATCTTCTGGCCGCCTTTACCGGGGGTCACTCCGGCCACCACCCGGGTGCCGTAGGCAATGCACTGGCGGGCATGGAACATCCCTTCATTGCCGGTGATCCCCTGGACCACAATCTTGCTATCTTTATTGACAAGTATAGACATACTGCTATCTCCTCTACTTTTTGAACGAGGCCACAACCTTTTCGGCGGCATCAGCCAGGCCCCGGGCGACAATCATTTCAATTCCCGATTCCTCAAGAATCTTCGAGGCCTCCTCGGCGTTGGTACCTTCGAGCCGAACCACCAGCGGAACGTTGACATCGACCATCTTGGTAGCTTCGATGATGCCGCCGGCAATCCGGTCGCAGCGGACGATGCCGCCGAAGATATTGACCAGCACGGCCTTGACATTGGGATCGGAAAGGATGATGCGAAAAGCGTTGGCCACCGATTCGGCATTGGCACCGCCCCCGACATCGAGAAAGTTGGCGGGTTCGGCCCCGGCCAGCTTGATGATATCCATGGTCGCCATGGCCAGGCCGGCGCCGTTGACCATGCAACCGACCTCGCCGTCGAGCTTGATATAGTTGAGCCCATACTTGGATGCTTCGATCTCGAGCGGCTCCTCTTCGTCGAAATCCCGCAACTCGCTCCAGAGATCCTTATGGCGGTAGAAGGCGTTGTCGTCGAAATTGATTTTGGCATCCAGCGCCAGGACCCGGCCGTCACCGGTCTCGACCAGGGGATTGATCTCCACCAGCGAGCAGTCCTGAGCCACGAACACCTTGTAGAGGTTCATGAAAAGGGCACTGGCCTGACGCACGATCTTGCCTTCGAAGCCGAGTCCGTAAGCGATCTTGGCGGCCTGGAAGGGACGCAGTCCCAGGGCCGGATCGACATATTCTTTGATGATCTTCTCCGGAGTTTCGGCGGCGACCTTCTCGATCTCCATCCCCCCTTCGGTACTGGCCATGATCACCGGGCACTCCCGGGCCCGATCGACGACGATCCCGAAGTAGTACTCTTTCTTGATATCCATGCCCTCTTCGATCAGCAGGCGCCTGACCTTGCGGCCCTCGGGACCGGTCTGATGCGTCACCAGCTGCATGCCGAGAATTTCGGAAGCGGTTTTTTTGGCTTCTTCGAGGCCATTGACAACCTTGACGCCGCCGCCCTTGCCGCGGCCGCCGGCGTGAATCTGGGCCTTGACGACGACGGTACCGCCGCCAAGCTCGTTGACCGCCTTCTCAACCTCGTCGAGACTGAAAACCGGCACCCCCTTGGGCACCGCGACCCCGGCCTCCTTGAGAAGGGCCTTGGCCTGGTATTCATGTATTTTCATTATTCCTCCTTCTGACTTGTGGACTAAGCCCGGATTCCGCCCTGATAACGGGTGGTCAGCTGTTTTTCCATCACCTCTTCACGGGTGTAGTTGGGCAGCAGCATCGGGGCGCAACGATCGGTTTCGATCCCGGCCTCGTCGAGCTCTTTGTGGAAAGCCTCAACATGGTCCATATTGAGTCCCTTGATCTCACCCTCCACGCCCTGGGCATAAGCCGCGGCGTTGGTACCGGCGCGACGACCGAAAACCGTGATATCGAGCAGCGAGTTGCCCATCAGACGGTTTTCACCATGGACTCCGCCGGTGGCCTCGCCGGCTGCGAAGAGACCGGGGACACAGGTGGCGCTGGTATCGTTGATGGTCAGGCCGCCGTTCTGGTAATGGAGGGTCGGATAGACCAGCATCGGCACCTTGGAGATGTCGATCCCGTAACGCATGAACTGGATGTATTTGGCCGGCAGTTCACGCTTGACCGCGCCCGGGCCCTCGAGCACCTCGATCATCGGCGAATCGAGCCAGACTCCGACCCGGCCGGTAGGAGTGATGATTCCCTTGCCCCGTTCCAGGCATTCGCGAATGATACAGGCTGATTCGACATCACGGGGTTCACGTTCGAAAACAAACTGCTCGCCTTCGATATTGAGCAGGTTGGCCCCCAGACCGCGCACTTTCTCGGTTATCAGCAGGCCGATATTCTGTTCCGGGAAAGCGACCCCGGTGGGATGATACTGGGTCGAATGCATGAAGGCCAGCGGGACTCCGGCCCGGTAGCCGATCACCAGGCCATCAGCGGTGGCTCCGTAATGGTTGGTGGTGGCGAATCCCTGGATATGGAGACGGCCGTATCCGCCGGTGGCGATGATCGTAGCCTTGGCCTTGATGACGAAATACTCTTCCGTTTCCATATTGTAGAAGAGTGCTCCGGCAGCCCGTCCCTGACTGTCCTTGAGAATTTCTACTGCCGAGGAGAACTCGAGAACGGTGATATCATCGATCCGGTTGCGGACCTCGTCACGCAACACCCGCATGATTTCGGAACCGGTCATATCCCCGGCCGAGTGCATCCGTTTACGGCTGGTGCCGCCGCCGTGGCGAACCTTGAGGCGGCCATCGGGTTTCTTGTCGAACATCATCCCGAGTCTTTCCAGCCACTCGATTACCAGGGGGGCGTCGTTGGCCAGGGCCGCGACCAGTTCCGGGGTATTGGTGAAGTGGCCGCCGCCGATGACATCGAGATAGTGATAATAGGGCGAGTCGACCTCCTGGGTAGCCCCCTGGATGCCGCCTTCGGCCATTACCGTGTTGGCGTCGCCATGGCGCAACTTGGTGGCAAGGATAACCTTGCAGCCGTTCTCCTGGGCCATCAGCGCGGCCGAAGTGCCGCCGCCGCCACCGCCGATCACCAGGACCTCGGTTTCGTACTCGGTCAGTTTTTCCAGTTCTTCACTACCGACCAGCAGCCGCGCCCGCGATTCGAGAACATCGGCGAACTCATCGGGGTAGGCTTCGCCCTTGCTCGGCCCGACCTTTACCGGACGCCGGCCCTCGGGCTTGTAGTCGGGATGGAACTTGCTCAGAACCTCCTCCCGGCCGGCCAGGGTCAAAGGTTCGAAATCGATCCCTTTCTTGCTCCGTTCCAGTCTTTCCGGACGGCTGGCCTCGACCCGCTTGATCAGGTCGAGCATTTCAGGTGTGTAACCCATAATTTAACCTCATCTATGACAACGAAAAAATTTTATCCTAGAGAAACCGTTTATCCTGCGGTTCCCAGCCGGTACTGTCCTGGGGCTCCATCTCACGCTCGACGTAGAGTTTTTTCAAGGTCTCCTGATCGTCGTTGACCAGCTCCTTGAGCATCGCCTCGAACTTGCCGGCTTTGATGTCGGCGACCCGGGGTTTGAGATGCTCGGCCTGAGGTACCAGGTAACGGGCATAGAGCCTGCGACAGAGCTGGGCCAGATGGAAATGCTGAATCTGGGCCGGACAGCGCGAAGAGCAGAGACCGCACTGGATGCAGTCGAAGGAGAGTCTGGCGACCTTGGCGATATCACCGCGCATCGCCGCATTGACATACTCCATGACTTCGATATCCATCGGGCAGGACTTGGTGCAGGTGTTGCAGGCCACGCATTTCATAACCTCGGGATAGAGCTTGACCACGGTCTCGGCCGAAGCATCGACCTTCTCCAGGTCGTAAGCGGCCCGGTTGGCCGGAAAGAAAGGAATCTGGGTCAGGTACATGTTCTCCTGGACCACGGTCTGGCAGGCGAGACAGAAATGGAGATGGTAATCGCCCAGGATCCGGTAGACCGTCGGACAAGCACCACAGATTCCGCCCCGGCAACCGCAGGAACGGATAAACTGGTAACCGGCGTACTCGATCGCTTTCTGGATCGTCATGGTCTCGGGCACCATGTACTTCTTGCCCATGATATAGATCGGCACCAGACGGGTGCCTTCCGGCAGGATAGCCCGGTCTCCGGTAGCCACCCTGAACTCTTTTTTAACCTCGCTCATCTCTAACCTCCAGCTTTAAAGCAGGGATGTAATTACACAAAATCGATATCTCAGATGCGGGGACAACTCCCGCAACCCAAAGGTCTTTCCGGCCTGCAAAACAAGGATATTTATTTCAACATTTCCTTAAAATATTGTTCAAACCGAAGAGCAACCTGTATGGCTAATGACCGCAGCCGGCTTCCTCCTCGAGCTCATTGTCGCGGAAAGTCGTAGCCGGAGCCGGTTCGTCGTAGCTGCGACCGGGCTCGTATTCCATCATCGCCTGGGCCTGCCCGCCAACCGTCCGGAAAAGCGACATCACCGGGATGTCATTGGGGCAGGCGGTATCGCACATGCCGCAGCCGATACAGGAAATGACCATGTGATTCAGCCGGGTCAGATGGAACATCACGGTGTTGGCCGGCATCCGGATCGCCCCTTTGTCTTCGGCCCAACCCAGGTACTGATCCGGGGTATGTTCGAAGGTCGGCGACCGGAATACGCACTCGCGACAATAGCAGATCGGACAGTTGATCATGCAGTTATGACAGCGCATGCAGGTCGAAAGCAGAGCCTGGATGCCTTTCAGGGAGTCGACCCGACCGGAAAACTCCCCGAGAACCTGGTCGCGCTCACCGATCCGGGACTCTTTCAGGGAGGTAATGATCTCATCCCGCTTGCCGCAGGTCAGGTCGTTGAATTCGAGGACTCCCTTCTCGCCCAAGGCCGTGGCGATCTCATCACCGGCCTCGAAATAGAGTTCGCTGCCACTATCGACCCCGTAGAGACCGACCACCAGGTCTACAAGCTCGCAGCTCAGCGCCGGATGCTCGCAAATCGTACAGGCGGTGCGGAAAACCGCCCCATCAGCTGGCTGACAGGGGCCAGAGGAGGCCTGGCGACGCAGATCCCCGGCCGGGTCTCCACCCTCTTTCATAAGTGCCGAAAAGACCTTGGGCTCGTATGTTCCGAGACAGTCGACGGCAATGATCAGAAGCGATTCCCGAGTAATCTGCTTGAACTTGGACAACTCGACCAAAGCCCGGGCTTCGCAGGGCCGGACCACCACCCCGATTTTTTCCCCGGGATCGCGAAAGGTCAGGTTGGAGATAATCCGGGCCGCCTGCACCGGCATCACCGGAGCGGCGATATCGGTATCCGCGAGCAGAGCCGGATTCTTGATCAGGGCGTGGACATAGTTGTCGCCGCCGGTGGTTTTCTTCGGGACCAGCAGTGAACCTACCAGGCCGCTTTCCAACAGGCGGGTCAAAAAGGCTTCGATCCCGTCATTGAAAGAGGCTCCGGCGAGATCGATAATCGTGGTTTTCATAGTCTAAAACTCCGAAATTCTGTTAATCTAGAGGTCCCATTCGGCAGCCAGGGGATTTTCGCCCTGCTCTCTGAGATCGGCGTCGTATTCGCGGATGGTCTCGGCGAAGAGACGGCCCTCGCTGGCACTGATCCAGCGCAGCCAGACGCGGTCCTGGTCGAGCCCCAGGGTCTGCAGCACCTTGCGCAACAGGGCGATGCGCCGCCGGGCCTTGAGGTTACCGGTCTGGTAGTGGCAGTCACCGGGATGACAACCACCGATCAAAACCCCGTCAGCCCCGTCCAGCAATGCCTTGAGTACGTAGACGACATCGATCGCCCCGGAACACATCAGATGGATTATCCGGATTCCGGCCGGATACTGCTGACGGGTGGTTCCGGCCAGATCGGCCCCGGTGTAGGTACACCAATGACAGAGAAAACCAACGATCCGGGGCTCAAACCCACTGTTTTCCTGAGTATTTTCCGACATGACTGATTGCTTCCTCAAATTTTTTGTGAATGGAGAATTATCTTATCAGCTCCGAGCCCATCGCCATTACCTGACTCTTGACAAAGCCGATCTGTTGGGTTGCACCGTTGGGACAGACGGCGGCGCAGGCGCCGCAGCCGTGACAAAGGGCGTAATCGATCTCGGCGATCATCGAAGCCGGGTTGATGGTACGGGCTCCGTAGGGACAGGCTGTAACGCATAGTCCGCATCCGGAACAGAGACGGTCGCTGACTTCAACCGCGTTCTTATCGCTTCCAATCTCCAGCTGGCCGAGAAAAGTAGCGGCCCGGCCGGCCGCCGCCCGGGCCCGGACCAGGGTTTCACGAAAATGGACCGGAGCCGAGGCCAGGCCACAGTGATAGCGACCTTCACCGACGAAATCAACCAGCGCCGCCTTGGAGTTGGCCTCAGCAAAAAAACCGTAAGCGTCAAGCGGCAGGTTGAAGATTTCAGCCAGGCCACCATTGTCGCCCGGCTCGATTCCGGTACTCAAAACCAGCAGATCGGGTTCGAGCGTCATCTCCCGTCGCAGAATCTGATCATAGTATTTCAGCTTCAACGCGCTTCCGGCCGCCTCGACAACCGGTTTGTTATCGACTTCATAAGGCGTGAAAAGGATCCCCGCATCACGGGCCTGACGGTAGTAATCCTCGAACAGGCCGTAAGCCCGCAAGTCACGATAGAGTATCGTGATCCTGGCCTCCGGCACTGTCTCTTGCAACCGGAGCGCATTTTTCAGGGCGTGGGTGCAACAGACCCGGGAACAGTATTCGCGGCCATTAGCTTCCCGCGAACCAACGCACTGGATCATGACGATCTCGCGGCAGACTTGCAGAGATTCGGGAGCATCGGTCAGCCGGGACTCGAGATCGGACTGGGTCAACACCTGTTCCTGTTCACCATACAGATATTCATCGGTGGCGGCTTCCCGGGCTCCGGTCGCTATTACCAGGGCCCCGTGACTGACCAGGTGATCGGTTTCTCCGACCCGGATCACGGTTTTGAAAGCCCCGGGTCTTCCCTCGTGCGAGACGATTTCAGCGGCCAGCAGGATATCGATGTTTTCCGTCTCCTCTACCTCTGCCACCAGCCGGCTGAGAAGCGTGCCGGGATCTCCGCCCTCCAGAGTGAAGCGGGCCTGATGGAGACGACCGCCGAGCCTCTCACTCTTTTCGACCAGGGTCACCGGGAAACCGTATCCGGCCAAGGTCAACGCCGTCCCCATGCCGGCGGTTCCACCCCCGACCACCAGGGTTCTCGGTTCAAGCCGTTCTTTCCGATTCGGTGCCGGCAAAGCCCGGAAAATTCCGGCATGAGCGGCCCGCAACAGACTTAGAGCCTTACCGGTAGCAGCCTCAGGTGACCCTGACAACGGGAAAATCACCTGCTCGCGCAGATTGACAATTGTAAAAGCGTTGCGGTTGAAGCCGATTTCCGTGGCAAAAGCGTCCACCTTGCGGCCCAGTTCACGCACCGAACAGGCGGCCAGAACCACCCGGTTGAGCTCATACTCACCAATGAAACGCCGCAATCCTTTCAGGCCCTCGGGCGTACAAAGATCATCGACCGTCTCGACACAGGCGACATGGGAGAGTCTTTTCATACCGGTTGTCAGGGCGGCGTAATCGAGCTCCGCTCCGAGAGTACCGGCACAGAAGCAGAGAAAAAAACCGATGCGGGGCTCCTCGCTCCAGACCGCACCCTCATCGGGCCCGGCAGCAACTTCACCATCTCCTTCAGCTTCTTTGGCAGCGGGCTGCATCAGCATCCCGGCCAGATCCGCGGCCGCGGCCTGAGCCTCGAGTACCGATTCGGGAATATCTTTGGGCCCGCAGAAAGCACCGGCGGCGAAAACCCCCTCGATCGAAGTCCGACCGGGTGAGAACTCGGGGGTCCGGACAAAACCGTAGTCATCCAGTTCCAGTCCGCAGTCGGCGGCGAAATCGAGTCTCGGAGCATCGAAACCGAGAGAGAGGACGACCAGGTCGTAGGCCTCCTCGACAAATTTCCCATCCCGCTCATAAACCAGGTTGAGCCTGCGACTACGGGGATCCTCGTGGACGGTCGAAACCATCGAACGCCGATATTCGATGCCAAACTCATTGCGGGCCCGGTTGAAATATTTTTCGTAATCCTTGCCCATGCCGCGCAGATCCATGTAGTAGACCACAACCTCGGTCTCGGGCGAGCGTTGCTTGACAAACATCGCCTGTTTGGTCGCGTACATGCAGCAGACCGACGAGCAGTAGCCCCGACCGCAGGAGATATCACGCGAACCGACGCACTGGATGAAAGCGATCTTGCTGGGCACCTTTTTATCGGCAACCGTCAGCGGCCGGCCACCAGTGGGTCCCGAAAAACTGATCATGCGTTCCATCTGCCGTGAGGTAATGACATTGGCATAGCGGCCGAAACCGTATTCTCCCTTGATCCCGCCCTCTTCAAGGGTGAAACCGGGAGTCAGAAGGATAGCGTCGGCCTCCAATTCTTCGGTGACAGTCGCTGCTTTTCCCAACTCGATCGCCCCGGTCGGACAGGCTTCGACACAGGCACCGCACTGGTTGCAGTTTTCCTCATCCAGCAGGTAGCCGCCACTGACCATCTTGGGGAAAACCTTGTAGACGGCCTTGCGCATTTCGAGACCGTCACTGAACTCGCTGGGAGTCTCGACCGGGCAGATCTCGACGCATTTTCCGCAATCGATGCATTTCTGCGGATCCACGCAACCGCTGACGGTTTCGATCCCGAGCCGGAAGGCTCCCGGCTCCCCTTTAAGGGAAAGGGGCCGGCTTGAGGTTTTGACCGTGAGGTTGCGGCTCAGCCGGCACTCGACGAAGGGACAGTAGGCCGGCTGTTTCGGTGACAGGAAACAAACCCCGCAGGAGTGGGTGGGAAAAGTATTGTCGAGCAGGGGGAAGAAGCCGCCGATCGCGGCCTCTTTCTCCAGCAGGGTCACTTCGACCCCCTGGCCGGCCAGCTGCAGGGCTGCCGTCATCCCGGCAAAACCACCGCCGACCACTACCACATTTTTATTGGCAAGAGATTTGGTTGACATCTGACAACTCAGAAAAAAGATTAAAACAGTTTACCCGGGTCGTTGAAGTGCTTCTTCCACCAGCGGGCGCGGTCGCCGATCTCGAAGGCCTCGGCCATGAGCTCGGTAAAATAGAGAATCGGCATCCGCGACTGGCGGATATCGACATTGGCCTGACATAGAGCGCATGAAGTAACCAGGCAATCGGCCCCGGCAGCCTCAGCGTAATCGACGATCCGGCCGACCAGCTCAGCCGTTTTCTCGGCATCGGTAAGGCCGAGATCGCCACCGCAACAGTCGACTTTGCAGGACCAGTCGATGACCTCGGCACCGAGATCAGCGACCAGGGAATCGATGCGCCGGGGATTTTCACAGTCATCAACCCCGGTAACCGCGCCGGGCCTGACGATGGCGCAGCCATAGTAGCAAACCACCTTGAGACCATCGAGCGGCTTTTTCACCAAAGCCTTGATCTCACCGCGCAACTCCTCAGCAGCCAGAAGATCGACCAGAGAAAGCATCCTGATCTCATCTTTGAAGCTGAATTCGAATTCACTCTCGAGGCGACGACGGACCTCGGCATCATGCCGCATGGCGTAATCGGCCTGGGCCAGATTTCCATAGCAGCCGGCGCAGGGAATCACCAGGTCACGGCCCTCTTTCTGGGCCTCGGCGACATTGTAGGATGAAAGTCCCAGGGCCAGACTCGAGGAAAGATTGTGAGCCGAAGCGGCACCACAGCAACACCAGTCGGGAAGCTCCCGGAGCTCGATCCCCAGGGCCTCGATCACGGCCAGACTGGCTTCGATATACTCGATCGCAGTCGAATGCGAGGTGCAACCGGGATAGTAGGAAAATATTTTAGCGGTCATAGGGTATACCAGAAGGTACGTTGTAGAGAATACCAGAATTCAAAAAACAGGAACGGCTCAGAAACCGGCCTTGGTGAAGATCTCCTTGATCTTGCTCAAATTCCTGCTCTTCTTCGGCATAATCGGGATCTTGCCCTTGAGAAAAAGTTTTAAGCCGACATCGAGATCGTCGGTGAATTTCTTACTCTTGAATTTATACTTGAGCAGCATCGTCGCTTCGTGCACCCGACCGAACTGCCTGATGCTTTCGATAAACGAGGTATGCAGGGCCACGGTGGTCGGATCGGCCGGTTCGATTCCCTGCTTGAGGCATTCGGCCCGCAGGACATCCATCACCGGGGCGATCCGGATCTGGTTGGGACAACGGGTGCCGCAGGTCTCGCAGGAAACGCACATCCAGATCGCCCGACTTCTCAGAAGCTCCCCTTCGAGACCAAGCTGGATCATGCGCATGACCATGTTGGGGGGGAAATCGAACTCGTCGACCATGGGGCAACCGGCCGAACATTTACGACACTGGTAGCAGAGGTTTACCGGCTGGCCCGATTCAGTGATAATTTTTTCCAGAAGAGGGGAACTCATTTCAGACAACCGCCTTGACTTTACTGGTAAAATCGCCGATCACCCTGAGGAACTGACGCGAAGTGGAGTTGATCAGTTCGCAGGCCTTGTTGGGGCAGGCGGCGATACAGGCTCCGCAACCTTGACAGACGGCCTGGTTGACCTCCGAAATCCGGACAAAATCATTCATCACCCGGGCTCCGTAAGGACAGATCTCGATGCAGACCCCGCAACCGGAGCAGACATCGTCTTTGACTTCGGCGATCAGGGGATCGGCGATCAGGGTTTCATTCGAAAACATGGTCTGGATCTTGCCGGCGGTGGCCAGGGCCTGGGAGACCGTGTCGGTTATATCCTTGGGAGCCTGACCGCAACCGGCGAGATAGACACCCTTGGTCGAGGATTCGACCGGGTAGAGTTTGATGTGAGTTTCGGAAAGAAAGGCGTCGCCGTCGATCGTGACATTCATCTTCTTGGCCAGTTCGCGAACCCCGGCTTTCGGTTCCATGGCCATCGCCAGAACCACGAGATCGGCATCCATGGTTATCTGGCGACCGGTCAGGGTGTCGGCGGTGAAGACCTTGAGACGACCGTTTTCTTCAAACACCTTGGCCACCCGGCCACGAATATAGACCAGGTTCTCCTGCTCCATGCCGACCTGGACGAACTCCTCGAAATCGCGGCTGTCGGAACGGATATCCATGTAAGAGATGAAAGCGGTGCCATCCTCGACCTGACGTTTGTAGAGTCGGGCCTGTTTGGCGGTATACATGCAGCAGGCCCGCGAGCAGTAGGCCTTATGGCGCTCGGGGTCACGGGAGCCCGCGCATTGAATGAACATCACACTCTTGGGAATCCGGCCGTCGGAGTGACAGAGCACTTTACCGCCGGTAGGCCCGTTGGGATCGAGCATCCGTTCGAAAGCCAGGGCGTCGACCACGTCGGGAATGGTGCCGCCACCATACTCGGGAAGATTGGCGGGGCTGTAGAGATCGTAACCGGTAGCCATGACGATGGCCCCGACGAATTCCTCACTGCGACCCGGCAAGGCTCCGAGATCGATGGCATTTTCGGAACAGCTCTGGACGCAGGCCCGGCATTTCTCCTCTTGGGATTGTTCGAAATCGGCAAAATGGCGGCAGTCCTCCTGGCGCAGTACCGGAATCCTGGCCTCGGCACTGGCATTATAGATAAAAATCGCTCCGCGGCGACTCAGCCCCCGGTTGAACTCGTCCGGCAGCGAAACCGGACAGGCGGCCAGGCACTCGCCGCAGGATGTGCATTTGGCGGAATCGACAAAAGCCGGGCGGGTCTTGATCGTAACGTTGAAATTGCCGACATAACCGTCCAGAACCTCAACCTCGGAGTTGACATACACCTTGATGTTCGGATGTTCAAGAACGGCTTTAACTTTTTCTCCCAAAAGCTTGGAAATATTTTGAAAATACGGAAAACTGCTGCTAACCTGAGCCGTATGGCCACCGATCACCGGCTCCTTTTCGACGATTACCACCTCGTAACCGGCATCGGCGAGGTCAAGCGCCGACATGATCCCGGCGATACCACCGCCGACGACACAGACCCGCTTGGTCAATTCGATAGTCAGGGTTTCCAGCGGCAGGTTCTCCTTGACCTTGTCAAGCGTCGCCTTGATGATATTAACAGCCTTGGCAGTGGCAACCGGCTTGTTATTCTGATGAACCCAGCTGCAATGTTCGCGGATATTGGCGATCTCCAAAAGATACGAATTGAGCCCCACCGAACCGGCGGCCTTGCGAAAAGTATTTTCATGCATCCGGGGAGAACAGCAGGCGACCACAACCCCATCAAGCCCCTTTTCGACGATCGTATCCTTGACCTTCTGCTGACCGGGATCGGAGCACATGTACATATAGTTTTCAGCATGCACGACCCCGTCGAGCTTTCCGGCCTCCTCCACCGCCTTGTCGACATCGACGCTGCCGGCGATATTGGAACCGCACCAGCAGACGAAAACACCGAGCTTTTTATCGCACTTTTTATCCATGAAAGGTATTCATATGGTTATTTGAGTTAGAAAAAAGGTGAAACCATATCAGCAGGATCTCTGCCCGTTTCCTTTATCCTCAAACCGCTTCCCGGTTCATGCGGTTGCGATATGACGAAAGAAAAACCTGGACCCGGCTGGCGGCGGCACTGCCCTGAGCGGCCGAATCGGCAATATCCTTGGCTCCCTGGCAGCATCCGGCCAGATAGACTCCCTGCCGCCCCGACATCACCGGTGCGAACTTATAATTCTCCTCAACGAAAAATCCGTCCTTGTTACACTCGATACCAAGAATCCGGGCCAGTTTCTCCGAACCTTCATTGGGAACTATGGCCGCGGCCAGAACCACGAGATCGGCAGCGATCTCGATCTTCTTGCCGGTCAGGGTGTCCGCCCCCTGGACCATCACTTTGTCGTCTTTCTGATAGAGTTTCGCGGCCCGGCCCCGGATATAGACAATCCCCTCTTCCGAAACCGACTGCTGGATGAACTGCTCATACCCCTTGCCGGTCGAACGGATATCGATATAGAAGATATAGGCCTGACCGTCATGAACCTTATGCTTGTAGAGACGGGCATGCTTGGCCGTATACATGCAGCAGAGCCGGGAACAGTAAGATTTGTGGAACTCGGGATTACGGGAAGCGACACACTGGATAAAAACCACCTCTTTCGGGGTTTTGCCGTCCGAGGGACGGACCATCTTGCCGGCCGTCGGGCCAGAGGCGGAAAGGTAGCGCTCCATGGTCAGACCGTCGATCACATCCGGAATCCGGCCGCCACCATATTCCGGCATCAACTTCTTCCAGTCGTAGATATCGAATCCGGTAGCGACGATAACCGCCCCGGCTTCGATCGTAAAAAAGCTCTCCTGCTGTTCGTAGTCGATAGCGCCGACAGGACAGACCTTGGAGCAGACTCCGCATTTGCCCCGGGTCAGGAAACGGCAACGATCGGGATCGATCTGAGGCTTGTTGGGAACCGCTTGGGGGGAAAGTGTATAGATCGCGGGCATCCGGCCAGCATCTCTTTCAAACAGAGCAAAACCTTTGCTGGGACATTTCTCAACACAGGTCCCACAACCGGTGCACTTGTTCCAATCGACATAGGTCGGTTTCTGACGGATAAGAAACTTAAAATTGCCGGGCTCGCCTTCGAGGCCTTCGACCTCGCAGCTGGTTTTCAAGGTAACGTTGGGATGCTGACCCGATTCTACAGTACGCGGGGTCAGGGTGCACTGGGCGCAGTCCAGAGTGGGGAAAGTCTCGGAAAGCTGCAGCATACGGCCACCAACCGAAGGTAGTCGCTCGACCATAACCACCTTGTAACCGGCATTACCGAGATCGATGGCCGCGGTAATCCCGGTGATGCCACCACCGATCACCAATACCCGGCGGTCGACCGGAACGCTCTCGAAATCGGAAAGATCTCCCATGGCACAGGCGCAGGTAACGACCTCGCCCTGCTCATTGACACTCTTCAGCTCCGCGATTTCAGCCATGACTATACCAGCCCTTTTTCCTGCAGCAGCTCCAGGGGATTGATGAAATTACGCTCGAAACCGAGGTTTCCGGAATCGAGTCCCAGGGCCACGGCCAGCAACTGCGTAAAGTAGAAAACCGGAATGGTGGTAAAAGCGGGATCTTCCTT
Source organism: Deltaproteobacteria bacterium (assembly GCA_013153415.1). Taxonomy (GTDB): domain Bacteria; phylum Desulfobacterota; class Anaeroferrophillalia; order Anaeroferrophillales; family Tharpellaceae; genus JAADEO01. The sequence goes on along the minus strand of JAADEO010000145.1, from coordinate 2,892 downwards.
GAGGATCTCGGGCTGGCGGTCATCGAGATTGAACTGGCACAGGGGACAGGTGGTGATCACCAGATCGGCCCCATTCTGAACGGCGTTACTGAGAATTTCCCGCGAACAGCGAGTCGCGGTCGCCATCGAGTTGACCGTCTGAAAAGCGCCGCAACACTCGATCTTGAAAGGAAAATCGACCGGTTCGGCTCCCAGAGCCCGGATAAAATCTTCGAAGATGGTCGGGTTTTCCATCCGGTCGAGCCCGATTTCCTTGACCGGCCGGAGCAACAGACAGCCATAATAGCAGGCCACCTTGAGTCCCTCCAGAGGTTTGACCACCTTCTCCTTGAGAGCGTCGAAACCGATTTCGTCGCGCAGGACCTGGAGATAGTGCAGGACCTCGACCTCGCCATGATAATCACGCTCGATGAAATCGGTGATTTTGGCCCGTCGCTCCTCGTCATTGAGCATTACATGATTGGTCCTTTTCAAGACGTTGTAGCAGACCGAGCAGAGGGCCACGAGTTTGTCATCACCCCGATCCTTGGTATCGGCCAGGATCCGGGTCGGTCCCGACATCAGCATGTGCTGGTCGTTGACCAGCGGGAAAGTGGCGCCGCAACAGGTCCAGTCGGGCAATTCATCGAGTTCGAAGCCGAGTTTCAAACTACACTCGCGGCCGGCGTCATCAAGCTTCTTGGCCTTGGTGTAGAGGGTGCAGCCGGGAAAGTATGAGTATCGCATAGTTTACTTTTAAACCTGGGAAATTGGTTTGATTACAAAAACAAAGCCGGTTTACAGAGGCAGGAACTTGCGGCAGCCGCTGATAATCGCGATCTGCGGGGCCCGTTCCAGGTAATCCTGGCTGAAATCGGTAAGATCGACCCGGGGCTGGGCGTTCACTTCGCGCAGGCGCAACACCCGGAGAGCCTCCATGATTTTCGAGATGTCAACCCCCTTGGGACAGCGGGCGTGACACATGGTGCAGGCGGCGCAAACCCACATCGATTTACAGTTTTTCACCTCCTCGGCCAAACCAAGCTGCAGGTAACGCACCACCTGGCTGGGCAAGAGATCCATCTCGTCGACCGAGGGACAACCGGCCGAGCAGTTGCCGCACTGGTAACAGTTGAAAAAGTTCTCACCACTGATCTCGGAGACCCGATTGATGAAATCACTTTTGATCTGGTCGCCGGAAATAATCGTTTTCATAATTTTCCACGCCAAAGAATTAAGGTTGATGAACTCGTAACAAATCGGATTTTCGCAAACCTTGATGGCTTCACACCCCGGTGGCGGCGAAGTTCAAGGTTATGCGAGTCAGCGCCGGTAGGCGGCGACTCCCTGTTCAAAAAGATCATTACCGTGGATATCGTTAACCACCACGACCGGAAAATCTTCAACTTCGATCCGGCGGATGGCTTCGGGACCGAGATCTTCATAGGCGACGATCTCGGCTTTTTTGATCCGCTGGGAGAGCAGGGCACCAGCCCCGCCAACCGCGGCGAAATAGATCCCGCGGTACTTGACGATCGCATCACGCACCTCCTGGCTGCGAGCTCCCTTGCCGATCATCCCTTTCAGGCCTTCCGCCAGAAGCCGCGGCGAATAGGGATCCATGCGATAGCTGGTGGTCGGCCCGGCAGCACCGATCGCCCGACCTGGCGGAGGCGGCGTCGGACCGACGAAAAAGATGATTTCACCTTTGATGGGAATGGGCAGGGGCTCGCCCCGGTCGAGGAGATCGACCAAGCGTTTATGGGCGGCATCACGACCGGTGTATATAGTTCCGGAAATCAATACCCGGTCGCCGGATTTAAGACCAGCGACAACCTCATCGTTTAAAGGCGGAGTCAGGCGAATAATCTCTTCCATCACAGGATCGCCTCCTTGTGCCGGGCCGCATGGCATTGAATATTGATAGCCAGCGGCAGGCTGGCGATATGACAGGGCTGCATCTTGACATGCACCGCGAAACTGGTGACCCGACCACCGAGGCCCTGAGGCCCGATACCCAGATCATTGATGGCGGCAAGCAGTTCATCTTCGAGAGCGGCCAGCTCGGGGTCCGGATTGCGACTCCCCACTTCCCGCAGAAGCGCTTCCTTGGCGAGTATCGCGCAACGCTCGAAGTTGCCGCCGATACCAACCCCGACGGTAGTCGGAGGACAGGGGTTGCCACCGGCCTGAGCCACCCATTCGACCACCTGTTGCTTGATCCCCGCAATCCCGTCGGCGGGTTTGAGCATTACCACCTTCGACATATTTTCGCTACCGCCGCCCTTGGGGGCGACGATAATCTTCAACTGGTCGCCGGGAACGATCCGAAAATGAATAATCGCCGGGGTATTATCGCCGCAGTTGGCCCGGGTGAACGGGTGGCAGGTGGACTTGCGCAGAAAGCCTTCCTCGTATCCCTGGCGAACCCCCTGGTTGACAGCTTCTTCCAGATCCCCGCCGACCAGTCTGACCTCCTGGCCCAATTCGAGAAAAATCACCGCCAGTCCGGTATCCTGACAGATCGGCATCCGGTCGCGGGCGGCAATCGCGGCGTTCTCCTTGAGCTGTTCAAGGATTCCCCGGCCAGTGGGAGATTCCTCCTGCTGATAAGCCAGATCGATGGCAGTCAGCATATCCTGGCCCAAGTAATAATTGGCATCCATGCAGAGCCGGGCCACGCTTTCAGTCACCCGGGAAACATCAATTTCACGCATTATCAAGCACCCGCAAAATCGTAAAAAGAAACCTGCAGACAGGACCTTGTATACTGTATACCTTTACTCTTGTCAACCCCCTTCTCCCAGGGAGAAAATAAAAAAAATCAAAAAAAATTTATCCTTTTATTTCAATAACTTGTCACTCGCCAGCAAAGAGAATCAGCAACTGCGCCAAGGGCCGGCAAAAAACTCT
>JAADEO010000207.1 GCA_013153415.1 Deltaproteobacteria bacterium | reverse complement strand
TTGGTTGGGAACGTAATTGAGATCGCATTCCGGATCTGGGGTTTCAAGGTTGATGGTTGGCGGAATTTTGCCGTTTTTAAGGGCCAGAACGGTGTAGATCGCTTCCACCGCCCCGGTGCCGCCGAGCATGTGGCCGGTCATCGATTTGCTCGAGCTGATCATCAGCTTTTGGGCATGATCACCGAAAACCTGCTTGATGGCCCGGGTTTCATAAAGATCATTGTAATAGGTCGAGGTGCCGTGAGCGTTGATGTACTCGACCCTCTTCTTTTCGAGTCCGGCGTCTTCGAGACAGGCTTCCATCGAGGCGGCGGCCCCGACGCCGTCCGGAGCCGGGGAGGCGATATGGAAGGCATCGCAGCTGCTGCCGTAGCCGACCAGTTCGGCAAGTATCGGAGCTCCCCGCTTGAGGGCGAATTCGAGTTCTTCGAGAACGATGACCCCGGAACCCTCGGCCGGAACGAAACCGTCCCGGTCCTTGTCGAAGGGACGCGAAGCCTTGGTCGGTTCGTCGTTCCGGGTCGAAAGCGCCTTCATGGCGTTGAAGCCGGCGATGCACAATGGCGTAACCGCAGCTTCGGTGCCGCCGGCCAGCATCACGTCACAGGTGCCGCGCTGGATGATCTTCATGCCCTCGCCGATCGAATGGGTGCCGGTGGCGCAGGCCGTAACCACCGAGAGGTTGGGGCCTTTTGCCTGGTAGCGGATGGCGATGTTGCCGCCGGCCAGGTTGGCGATCATCATGGGAATGAAAAACGGGGTTACCCGGCGCGGCCCCCTCTCCTGCATGACCGTATGGTAATGTTCCAGGCAGGGCAGACCGCCGAGCCCGGCTCCGACCGAAACCCCGAAACGGGGACTCAGCTCGGGGGTTATCTTGAGTCCGGACATCTCCATCGCCATGTCGCTGGCGGCCAAGGCGAAATGGATGAAGGTGTCCATCTTTTTCAACTCTTTGGCATCGATAAAGTCCGTAGGTTCGAAATCGGTGACCAGTCCGGCGATTTTGGTCGCGAATTTTTCCGTATCGAATGAAGTGATAGGTCCGATTCCCGATTCTCCCGCCAGAAGGCGCTGCCAGTTCTTCTCGACCCCGGTTCCCAGCGGGGTGACCAGGCCGGCTCCGGTTACGACAACTCTGCGTTTCACTTTTTCATACCTCAATGTCAAAGTAGTTAAGCGTTTTTCAATGACTTTTCTGTTGCTTTGCAACCCTTTAAGGCGAACTGCTTTTTTATCGGGATTAGGCGTAATTGTAAAGAAAAAAACGCCCGCCCCGGAAGCCGGGGCGGGCGTTTTGCGAAAAAGGACCTGGTCCTTTGAACAGTCTCTGAAAAATACTGCGGCCAGGGTCAGCCAGCGTGCTCCTTGACGAAATCGATGGCATTCTGGACGGTGCGGATCTTTTCAGCATCCTCGTCGGAGATCTCGATGCCGTACTCCTCTTCAAAGGCCATTACCAGTTCTACGGTATCGAGGGAATCGGCACCCAGATCATCTATGAAAGAGGCGTCATTATTGATTTCAGCAGGATTGCTGAGGCCCAGCTTTTCAGCGATGATTTCCTTGATTTTCACTTCAATTTCAGTGGACATGTCTGGCTCTCCTTTTTGCAGCTCCGGCCCGGAATGAGTCGGTCGCTGGCTTTTGTAGTGGGTTTGTGATTGCTAAAAATATTGCTTGCTTATTGACCGGCTGCAAGCCGGGTTATGCTATGAGCATGCCGCCATCGACCTGCAGGACCTGGCCGGTTATGTAGTCGGCCAGGGGGGAGAGCAGGAAGAGTACGGCGCTGCTGATATCGTCAACCGAACCCAGCCTTCCCAGAGGGATGGCTGCGCTTATCGAGGCTTGGGTCTTTTCGTCCAGTCCGGCGGTCATCTCGGTTTCAATGTAGCCGGGGGCGATGACATTGCTGGTGATGTTGCGGGAGGCGAGTTCCCGGGCCAGGCTGCGGGCGAAACCGATTATTCCGGCTTTGGCGGCGGCGTAGTTCGACTGGCCGGCGTTGCCCATTAGGCCGATGACCGAAGAGAGGAAGATGATGCGCCCGAAACGTTTCTTGAGCATTCCCCGGGCCACGGCCTTGCTGCAGTTGAAACAGCCTTTGAGATTGACCGCCATGACCTCGTCCCAGTCGCTCTCTTTGAGACGCAACAGGAGATTGTCGCGGGTGATCCCGGCATTGTTGATGAGGAAATCGATACCGTCGGTCTCCTTGTTGATCTCGGTGACCAGCTCGTTGCAGGCCTGGAAGTCGGCGACGTTGGCCGGGCGGAAAAGGACTCCGGCGCTGGCCCTCGGCAGGGCCGCATTGATCTCTTCTTCCACCTGTTGGCCGAGATCGGCGTTGGTACCGCAGAAATAAACCTGGGCTCCATGTTGGGCCAGGCTTTCGGTCAGAGCCCGACCGATGCCGCGGGTGCCGCCGGTGACGAGAGCGGTGCGACCGGCGAAGTCGAAAGGTTTGTCGATAGTTGTCATCAGGAACAGGCCTCGGCGATCTTTTCGAAATCCTGAACCGTTCCCAGGTTCATGGTTTTGACGCGCCGGTTGATGCGGCGCATGAGACCGGAAAGCACCCGTCCGGGGCCGATCTCGATCACCTGGCTGACGCCCTGGCCGATGGCCAGTTGCATCGATTCCTCCCAGCGCACGGCGCTGCTGACCTGGCGGATCAGCAGGTTGCGTACGTTTTCGACAGTATAATTGGTATCGGCGTCGACATTGGAGATGACGGGAATTTCGGGTTCCGCGACCTTGACTTCCTGGAATTTATCGGCCAGCTTTTCGGCTGCGGGCCGCATCAGGGAGCAGTGGAAGGGGGCGCTGACCGGGAGCTTGACGACCCGGCTGGCACCAGCCTGCTGGGCTTTTTCGCCGGCCTCCATGATCGCCGGAGTATGGCCGGAGATGACGATCTGGCCGGGACAGTTGAAGTTGGCCGGTTCGACGATTTTATCGGCTTCGGGATCGCTCGACTCATCGCAGATCTCGACAATCTCATCGCTCTTCATACCCATCACCGCAGCCATCGTGCCGAGACCGACGGGAACCGCGGTCTGCATGAATTTGCCCCGGGCTCGTACCACCCGGACCGCGTCGAAGAAAGGGATGGTGCCGGCCGCGACCAGGGCGGAGTATTCGCCGAGGCTGTGTCCGGCGGCCAGGACCGGCTTTATGTCGAGCCTTTTTTTCATGACCCGGTAGGCGGCGATGCTGACGGTCAGGATCGCCGGCTGGGTGTTGGCGGTCTGGTTGAGTTCTTCGGTGGGGCCGTGGAAACAGATTTCGGTCAGATCTTCTCCCAGAGCGTCACTGGCTTCGATGAAGGTTTCCCGGGCTTCGGGAAAATTGTCGTACAGCTCTTTCCCCATGCCGACGTGCTGGGATCCCTGGCCGGGGAAAATGAATGCGGTTTTGAGCTCTTTGTTTTCCAATTCAGTCTCCATAAAATCAGTTGTCGCCTCGGGGGTGAGGGATCCGGTTTTATCTCTGCTGCTTGGGAAAATATCGTTATTGTATTTTTCGGTTGATACTACCGAGGTTATGGCGGACGCTCGGTAAATTTCAGTGAGCAACCATACTTAAACAATGCAATATAGCGTTTTTGTTTGATAAATGTCAACCAAAACCAAACATATTAGTCTATTTTAATGGTCCGTTTTTGCGTGGTCTCAGGCTTGGCGGATGGGCGGAAGATGCGTTAGGCGGAGTGCGATGCCGGGCGGGCATGGGTTCAGGCGGGGTCTTCGGTCTCCTGGTCTTCGGGAGTCTCCTTGGTGATGATCCGTTCCTTGAGCTGTTTCCAGAGTTTTTTCTTGGGCAGCAGTTTCTGGATCTCGTGATTACGGTCGAGTTCATTGAGCAGGTGTTCGTTGACCTTTTGTTCGGAGAACTCGGCGCAGAGTCGGATGCCGTTGCGGATCGCTTTGCGGCAGGAGGAGCCGTGGGCGATGAAGCAGTTGCCGTTGATGCCGAGCAATGGGGCGCCGCCGTATTCCGAGTAGTCGACCCTCTCTTTCAAGTTTTTCAGTCCTCCCCGGCAGAGCCAGGCTCCGAGCTTGCGCAGGAAAGTCCGGGTCAGCTCCTGGCGCAGGATGCTGGTCATGGCCAGGGCCAGGCTTTCGGATGTCTTGAGAACGACATTGCCGACAAAGCCGTCGCAGACGACGACATCGACTTCTCCGGGATAGATATCCCGGCCTTCGACCGGGCCGATATAGTTCAAGGGGCTGGTCTGCAAAAGCTCGTGGGTTTTGCGGGTCAGTTCGTTGCCTTTGCTCTCTTCTTCGCCGTTGCTCAGAAGACCGATGCGAGGGCGTTTGCGGCCCATGACCTTTTCCGAGTAGACGCTGCCCATGATGGCGAACTGGGCCAGGTGCAAAGGGCTGCAGTCGACGTTGCCGCCGACATCGAGGATGGTGACCGGATCTTTAATGGTGGGAAGGCAGGTGACGATGGCGGGCCGGTCGATCCCTTTGAGTTTTTTCAGGGTGACCATGGCGATCGCCATGATGGCGCCGGAATTGCCGGCCGAGATGAAACCCTGGGCGCGTTCGTCGCGCACCAGGCGCAATCCGACGGCGATCGAGGACTCCCGCTTGCGGCGCATGGCCTTGCTCGGGGATTCCCCCATCTCGACAACTTCGGCTGCCGGCTGAATGAAAACCGGCAGGTTTCTGATGTTGTGTTTTTTGAGTTCTTCTTCGATGATCTCCTGGATACCGACCAGGATGATCTGCAGGTTCAGTACCTTGGCGGCCTCGACCGCGCCGGCGATAATCTCCTGCGGAGCCCGGTCTCCACCCATAGCGTCAACGGCGATTCTCATGGGGGATACCGACCCTTAAAAGACCGGGAACTGAAGGGTTCCGCTAGTCGACATCTATGAAGGTCTCACCTTTGTAGGTTCCGCAGCTGGGGCAGACGCGGTGGGGGACCGTCGGAGCCTGACAGTTGGGGCAGATCCCGGCCTGAGGCGGGGTCAGCGCCAGGTGGGAGCGGCGCTGTCTTTTTTTGGCTTTCGAAGTTCTTCTCTTGGGAACAGCCATGATCTATCTCCAGTCGTTCATATTCTTTGAGTAAGTATTATAAGAGTCGCATTGCGCTCTTTTGCATCTGTGGAAGATGAAAAAAGGTGGTTATTCTATACTTTTTACAGCCCTCTTGTCAAGGGCAAAAGTTTTTCGCCTAAGCCGTTTCTTCCTGGCGGTCAATGACCTCGCCATGCAGGTCGATGATACTGCGGTCGTCGGCGAGGATATAGTCGAGGCTCGATTTGACCCTGGGGATCGCCTTGGTGATGAAGATCCTGGCGACATTTTTCTTGCGGTCGGAAAAGAGGGCGTCGCGACAGAGCAGGTAGGCGTCGATGACATCGGCGGTCATGTTGACGAGCCGGGTCGAATGAAATTCCTGGTAGACCGAATCGCCCTTGTCCTTGATATAGGAGATCGCCATCTCCAGGTTGGAGCGCATCTTCCGGGCACTTTCGAAGATCTCGCCCAGGCTCGACAATTCATGGGATTCCTCGCATTCGTTGAGCCATTCCGAGACGACTCCGGCAACCACTCCGCCCATGGCCGCCACCGCCTGGAGCTGGGTGGTGCCTTCGTAGATGCTGGTGATGCGGGCGTCGCGGTAGTGGCGTTCGACATCGAACTCCTTGGTGAAACCGACTCCGCCGTGGATCTGGATGGCATCGTAGCAGACCTTGTTGACCATCTCGGCGGCCGAACTCTTGGCCAGCGGGGTGAACAGCGAGGCGAAACGGGTGTAGCGCTTGAGGTCGTTTTTGAGGTCGGCGGCCCGGTCGGGGTGTTTTTCGATCCGGGCCTCGATGCCCTCCTTGATGT
>JAADEO010000180.1 GCA_013153415.1 Deltaproteobacteria bacterium | reverse complement strand
CAGTTCGCTCCCGCCGCCGCGGCTTCGGGCGCCGTGGTCATCGACAATACCAATGCTTTTCGCATGGAGCCCGATGTTCCCCTGGTGGTGCCCGAGGTCAATCCCGGGGCGATCGCCGATTACAAAGCCCGGGGCATCATCTCCAACCCCAACTGTTCGACCATCCAGATGGTGGTCGCTTTGAAGCCGATTTACGATGCCGCCGGCATCCGCCGGATCGTGGTTTCGACCTACCAGGCGGTTTCGGGCAGCGGCAAAAAGGCCATCGACGAGCTCGAAAAGCAGGTTCTGGCCCTCTTCAACCAGGAGAGCGAGCTGCCGGTCAATGTCTATCCCCACCAGATCGCCTTCAACTGCCTGCCTCACATCGATGTCTTCCTCGACAACGGCTACTCCCGCGAGGAGATGAAGATGGTCAACGAGACCAAGAAGATCTTTGGCGATGATGCCATTCGGGTCACCGCCACCGCGGTCCGCGTCCCGGTCTTCTTCGGCCATTCCGAGTCGGTCAATATCGAGACCGAAAGAAAGATCTCGGTCGAGGAGGCCAGGGAACTGTTGGAACGGGCCCCGGGAGTCGAAGTTGTCGACGATCTCGAGAACAATCTCTATCCGCTGGCTATCAATGCCGCTGGCCGGGATGAAACCTTTGTCGGCCGGATCCGCGAAGACGAATCGATCGAATGCGGTCTCAACCTCTGGATCGTGGCCGACAACATCCGCAAAGGCGCGGCCCTGAACGCGGTCCAGATCGCTGAGATCTTGATCCGGGAGCATCTGTAGTGTTGTAGTCTCAACCTGGTAAATATCAGTCGTGAACAAAAAAGCCGCCGGGATTTCCTGGCGGCTTTTTTGTTCTTATGACGTGCTTGCTGCAATTCAACCGGCCGAGATCTCCTCGGTCTGTTGAACCTCCTCGGTGGCGGTGTAGAATTCGCTGGTCAGTTTCCGGTCCACTTCGCCGCCCAGCAAGGCTTCGATAGCTTTTGTCGCTTCGAGGCACTTGCCGCCCTCGAAGCCGCTCAGGTCGAGATTGACGGAACCGTCCGGGCCGATGGTGATGTTGATTTTTTCCATGTCGGTTTTACTCCCTGTTGAAAAAACCAAACTGCTGCGGTTTGGTTGATTTACTGTTCCCGGCTCAAAGTCATGTTGATGGTGCCGGCCTTGTTCTGCTCTTCGGTCAGCAGGAATCCCTGCTGAGCCAAAGTCTCCTTGACGACGTTGTAGGCGTAGCGTTGATTCAGGGTGTTGATGAAGGTCTCCTGATCGACATCGCCGATCGAATCCCAGTCGGCGACGACGTCGTAGGTCTCGCCGTTGAAACGGAAACCGATGTCGTAGCCGCTCTTGGTCGGGATGATGATGTCGGCCTTCTCCCGTTTCCAGAGCCAGCCCTTGGCCTTGAGCTTGCCCTCGACATACTCGAGTTCCATGTCGCTGATCGCTTTCTTCAGAAAAACCTTGTCGGTGATCTTGGTTTTGAGCTTGGTGAAATGGGACATTTTGCACTCCTCTTTGTCTGGCTAGCTGTCGCTGTTGGCTTTTCTGGTTCGGTGGGTCGCCCAACTGCGCAGGGCGCCGATTTTTTCGCTCATCAGGCGCGAGATCGGGATGATCTCGGAAACGCTGTTGAGAATGTCCTCTTCAGTGAACTCGCGCTGGTTGTCATCGAAGGCGTTGAACATCGCGTCGTAGATGATCTGTTCGATCTCGGCTCCGCTGTAGCCTTCGGTGGCGGCGGCCAGTTTTTCGAGATCGAACTGGCGGATTACGGGACGGACCTTTTCCAGCAGAACCTTGAAGATCGCCTGGCGCTCCGAAGGCGAAGGCAGGTCGACGAAGAAGATTTCGTCGAAACGTCCTTTGCGCATCAATTCGGGCGGCAGCTGGGCGACGTCGTTGCCGGTGGCGATGATGAAGACCGGCTTGGTCTTTTCCTGCATCCAGGTCAGGAAGGTACCGAGAATCCGGGCCGAGGTGCCGCCGTCGCCGGCTCCGCCGGTACTGCCGGCGAAAGCCTTTTCGAGTTCGTCGACCCAGAGGATGCAGGGTGAGATGGTCTCGGCCAGATGGATCGCCTGGCGCAGGTTCTGCTCCGATTCGCCGAGCAGGCTGCCGAAGACCTTGCCCAGGTCCATTCTCAGCAGCGGCAGTTTCCAGAGCCCGGCCGTGGCCTTGGCGGTCAGGCTCTTGCCGGTGCCCTGGATGCCGATGATGAGAATTCCCTTGGGGGCCGGCAGACCGTAATCCTTGGCCTTGTGAGTGAAGACCTGGCTCCGTTTGCGCAGCCACGCCTTGAGGTTCTCCAGTCCGCCGATATCGTTGAGACTCTCCTGGACCGGAAAGAATTCGAGGATCTCGCCCTTGCGGATGATGCTGCGTTTCTCCTGGAGGATGATCTCGACGGCGCGTTCGTCGATGACCCCGTGGGTGATGATGATCCGGGAGAAGAGGTTCTTGATGTTGACCATCGACAATCCCAGGGTCGATTCGATGATCTTCTCCTTGAGTTGCGGAGTCGGTGGAGTCACCTGGGCGGTGCTGATGACGACGCTGTCGAGCTCCTTTTCGATCTCCTTGTAATCGGGCAGTTCGAGTTCGAGCTGGCAGATGTCCTCCCTGAGCTCGGTCGGCAGGGTCGGGGTCGGGGTGGTCAGGACGATGGTCTTCTTGGTGAAACGTAGATCATGATTGAGATTGCGCAGCGAGCGCAGGATGATACTTTCACGGAAATGGAGATGGAAGTCGCGCAGGATGAAGATGGCGTTGCCTTTGAACTTCTTGATCTCCTGGAGGCAGTGGATCGGGTCGGCCCGCTCCTTGTTCTTGATCCCCCCCATGTTGCCTTTGATCGGGTTGAAGCCGTCGGCCAGATCCCAGACGATGATGCTCTTGTCCTTGAAGAGCGGCGATTCGGCCACCATCGAGAGAAAACGGGCCTCCTCGTAGGTGACAACGTTGATCAGGGAGTGGTTGGAGCGGATCGTGGTGTTGAAATGGTCGAGAAAATTCATGGCGGATCTCCCGGTCGGGTCGGGGTTGGACAACCGTTAGGACTTGGCATGCCGGCTGGTCGGACGGTCTTCAGCCGCAAAGGTCGCAGGCCATCTCCTGCAAAGCTTTAACCAAATCAGGGTTGCCGGTCAAGTGCAAAATTTGCTCTTCAGACTTCTTTTCCAGACCCCAGGCGCAAATCTCGCCTTCCGGGGTGATGGTGATGAAAGCCCGGTGTGATCCGTGGGGGGAGGAGCGATCGGGAGAAGGTGATCGGGGCTGTTCTCTTTTCATTCCAGACGGACCGATTTCTTGCGTTTCCAGATGGTCTGGTTGCGCCTCAAATCCTTGACGGTGATCAGGAGATCGCGATTTAAGCTGATGTCGAAGGTGATCTCCAGCCGCCGCTCATTATCCAGGGCCGGCGGGTCAAGGGGAATAATTTCGGGGCTGGCTTCATTGATAAATGACTGCTGCTCATCGCCGAGGTTCTCTTCGAGCTGCATCCGTCCGGCATCGTCGACAACGATCTCCCGGTCGCTGCTGCTTTCAGGCCGGTCCATGCGGAAGATGTCGAGCTCGACCTCGATCTGGCCGGCGTAGAAGCCGTTGGCGATGATGCTGGTGACGCCGTTCTGGGTTGGATATGGGGTCCCCTTGGGGACAATGATATCGTAGCGGAAGCCCTCCCCCTTGGCGGTGCGGCTGCGCAGGGCGTAGTTGGCCTTGATGGTGGCTTGCTCGCCCCCTTTCTGCAGGTAGCGCAGGGCTCCGTAGGGGATGGCGTTGTGGGCCTTGTCGCTCAAGAGCTTGGCCCCGAAGAAATCCCGCATGATGTCGTGGTAATAGGGGGTCGGCAGGCTCAGGCCGGTGCCGAGGACGTAATTGATGTTCTCATCGGTGACGCCGTATCCGGAAGCGAGATCGAAGAGGTCGCGCAACAGGGCCCTCAATTCATCGCCGTAGCCTTTCTTGTCGAGCATCTGGTGGAGTTCGACCCGGGTCAGGTGGAGATCGTGGCCGTCGATGGTTTCGCGGTAGCTGGGGTTGCGGTTCAAATGGCTGCGGATTTCCCGGGCCTTTTTCATGCTGATCCTGGTCTGATCGGCGAAGTAGTCCTGGATGACCTTGTCGATGTCGACTCCGCCGTAGTTCTTGTGCATGCTGCAGATGACGACACTCTGCAGCCGCGGTTCACGGGAACTTTCGGTGATCTTGGTCAGATAGAGATCGATGGTGGTGTAGCCGAAATGGAGGTAGATCAGGTGCTGGTCGAGCTGACTTGAGAGATTGTATTCGAGCAGGGCGCAGACCGCCTCGTCGACGACCTTGTAGTTGACCAGGCCGATACGCAGACAGAACTCCTCGATCATGGTCGCAAAAACCTGGAAATTGAGGGGTTCGACGATGAAGACGATCATCCCCACCCCGTCTTTACCGAAACGTTCGTGGAGGCGGTCGATGATATTGATCAGCAGGTCGCTGGCGGCCTGGAAGGTCGAGATCTCCTGGTCGCCGATGATCCGCGGCAGGTACTGCCGCTTGCTGATATACTGTTTCATGTATTTGAAGGTGGCCGGGGAGTTGAACTTCTTCTGGCTGAAAACCTCCTGTCCGCAGTAGATACGGTCGGCATAGCAGATCATTGCCGGAACCAGCGGGATCTCTTCCGATCCCTTGGGTGTCTTGATCTTGATCGTGGTCGAGATCTCGCCCAGGTCGACCGGTTCGATCCGGCCGCTCTCCTCATCCTGGCTGAAGATCATCAGGTTGACGTTGTTGAAAAAGATGGAGATGTTTTTCGCCATGCTCTCAAAAATCCGGTTATTTGAGTTTCTTGACTTTGTAGATGATCAGTTCCCGGGTCTGAGTGGCTTCGCTGAAAACCTTGAGCTCCCGGCTGCGCCGGGTGACCAAGGAGATCCGCTGCAGAACTTTTTCCCGTAATTCATCGTATCCGGGACGCCCGCGGATAAAATCGATGATCTGCTGCAGGATCGGCAGGCTGTCGGCATCGCGGAGCTCGTTGGCCCGATCGACCAGATCGTTGATGATCGCGGTTATCCGGTGGCGGAAAAAACCGCTGTAGCGCCGGGTCCGATGTACTACTAGCGCAAAACAATCACTGCCGTCAACCTCGATTGCCGAGAGCAGATGCCAGGCCAGCAGCCGCGGCAGGCTGCAGTCGGCGGCCCTGAGGTTTTCCGCAGCGGCCCCGAAGATCAGTTCCGCGAGCTCCGCGGGTTCTTGACGCAGGGCGGCGAAGATCTCCCCGGTGCTTTGCAGGGATCCGGAGGTTACCCGGCTGATCAGCTCTTCGATCAGCAGCCGGGCGATTTCCGGGTGGTGCTGAAAGAATTCGGCCAGCGCCTCGGGCAGCTGTTCCAGATCCCGGCCTTTGGTCAGGCGCTCCTTGATGGTCAGATCCCGGCGCTCCTCCCGGTCTCCCAGGAGTTTCAGGAGAACGGGAATATCGTTGCCTTTGAAAAACGGAGCCAGCAGGTTGAGCAGCCGGAAGGAGAAGGACCAGTCGATATCGTTGATCAGGTTCAGCAGGTGTCGCCGGATGCTGTCCCGGTAGGCGAACCGGCACATGTAGAGGGCGATCTCCTGATGATGGGGTTTGAGTACCGGAGATGAGATCTGCAGCATGATGGCCAGCCACGACTCACTGAAATCGAAACGGGCCAGAGCTTGGGTCAGGAACGGATAGAGCTCGATATTTTCAGCCAGAGCGGCGAGTCGCCCGGCCGGATCGAGATCGGAGCAGCTATGCCAGTCGGAAGTCGCCATGACCTGGAGCAGTCGCCTGCGCTCCCGGTTGTCGGAACTTTCATCCAGCCTCTCAAGAATGATGCCGAGGGTTTCCGGGCCGGGGTCGTCGGCCAGCACTTTAAGCGCCTGTTCCTTCTCTTCGCTACTGCCCCGGCGGAAACGTTCTGCGACCAGCTCCCTGACCTCGGGCAGGGATAGGCAGCCGCCCAGCCGGGCCAGGGCGGCAATCCTTTTTTTCTTTCGCCAGGAGCGGGCCTCCTTCA
>JAADEO010000210.1 GCA_013153415.1 Deltaproteobacteria bacterium | reverse complement strand
GATTGCAATGAACAACGACAGCAGATTGAAATGGAAATCCGGCGGGAAGCCGAGGAGATGCTGAACGCGGAGCCGGAACTGGCCCGGGGCCGGGTGATTCTTCTGGCCTCGGAGAACTGGCATCCCGGGGTGGTCGGCATTGTTTCGACCCGGATCATGGAGCTTTTCCACAAGCCCGCCATTCTGCTGGCAATGGAAAACGGAATCGGGCGGGGTTCGGGACGCAGTCTTCCCGGTCTCGACCTGGTCAAGGCTTTAGATCACTGCCAGACCGTTCTGGAACGTTACGGAGGCCATGCCCAGGCCGTCGGCCTGACGGTGCGTGCGGAGCGCATCCCGGATTTGCGCAGACTTTTGAACGGCTATTTCGAAAGCCATGATCTCACCCCCGAAACCAGGCCGCAACTGCATTTCGACGCTATCCTGTCGGCCCCGGACATCAGCCGCGACCTGCTCCGCGAGCTCGCCGTGCTGCAGCCTTTCGGCCATCACAATCCGGAGCCGGTTTTCATTCTGCCCGACATGAAACTGCTGCGCGTCTCCCCTCTGGGCCGGAATGGCGGCCGCCACTACAAATTCACTTTCATTTCGGCCGACAGCCGGCAGCAGCTGACCGGTATCAGTTTCAACTTCACCGGCGAACTGCCCCAGGCCGGCCAATCCCTTCACCTGGCTTTCACGCTCGAGGAAAACATCTGGAAAGGCAGAAGCGAGTTGCGGATCAACCTGATCGACTACTCCCCCGCCGCAACCTGATCCGCCGTCCGGTAAAAAGCTTCCAGCTCAGCGGTCGAAAAAAGGACTTTTGCTGGTAATCGAAAGCGGGATGGCATAGGCCATTTTCACCGCCGGCGGCAGCATGCCCAACTCCAGCACCGCCTTGGCGCAGGAGAACATGATGCGGTTGTCGATATGGTGGAGAGCCGCCACCGAGACCGCACTGCCCAGGGCGATCCCCAGATCGATAACATTGAAATTGCAGCGTCCCTGCCCCTCCTTGACACAGGCCTGGCATCCATCATAGCCGCAGTCTCCGCAATGCGGAATGCCGAGCGGTCTGAATTCGGTGCCGATGATCAAAACCGCCGGACAATTATAGATGTTGTCCGCATCCCTTTTGAAAAAAGGGATGTCCTCTTCGGCGGCGATCTTTTCCATCTGTTTGGCGACCCGGTTTTTTTCATCGTCGGTCAGGAGCAGGGTGACGATCGTATCGGCCCCCTTGCCCTTGGGCGAGGTTCGGGCCGCCGCCGCCATCAGCCGGCCGACCGTCAGAACCGCTTCCGCTTCCATCTTCTTGTCACTGATAATCATTTCCATTCACCCTCGCTGATTTATTGTTTGCAAGGCAAAAATTTCCCTTCGCCGACCAAGAAAAATGTGGCAAAGAGACCGCAAACATGATAATCGTTAAGAGTTAATTTAACATGTTTTCGCCCTTTTTAGAACATCTAACGGGATGAAAAATAATGTCTCAATCCACACTCTGGGCTCCCTGGCGGATTGATTACATTCTCAACAAGGATTCCGCGGCGGATAAACCCCGGGAGGCGGGCTGTCTTTTCTGTCGCCTGCTCGAAGAAGAGAATGACCGTAAAAACCTGATCCTGGACCGGACCCGTTTCAGCTTCGTCATGTTGAACCGCTATCCCTACAGCAACTGTCATCTGCTGGTGCTGCCGCGGACCCATGCCGCCGACCTCGATGAACTGACGGAAGAGGCCTATATCGATCTTCTTTTGCTGATGAAAAGAGCGATCAAGTGCCTGCAGCAGGCGGTCAAACCGGCCGGCATCAACGCCGGGATCAACATGGGTGAAGCGGCCGGAGCCGGAATTGCCGATCACCTCCATTTTCATATCGTTCCCCGCTGGCAGGGCGATCACAATTTCATGCCGGTAATCGCCGACACCATGGTCTTGCCCCAACAGCTCGAGTCGTCCTACGAAATGCTGAAGCCCTATTTCGAGGGTCGCGCTCCCCGCAAAACCGAAAATACGAACAATTAACTTTACCGTATAGAGAGAGGATTATCACAGATGCGTTACTTGAAAATTGTCGTCGTACTGATTTTTCTGTTGCTGGCCCTGGTTTTCATTTTTCAGAACAGTGCCGCCCTTTCGACCGCGATCGAGCTCAAATACGGCTTCGGCGAGTTCACCCTGCACAAATCACCGCCCCTCTACATCATTCTCTTCTGCGCTCTCTTCCTGGGGGCCGCGATGGTCGCTTTCGGCGATATCGTTATCATTTTCAAAAGCCGGCGCCAGATCAAGAAGCTGAAAAAGAGCATCAAGGAACTCGAAAGCGAACTGGCCAAGTTCCGCAATCAGCCCTTGACCGACAGCAACGTGGAAACCCCGGTGGCGTCCGCTCCGCTGGAGACGACGGAGAAGGATTCCTGATCTCTTCTCGTCGTTGCGATCTTGCTGTTCCCGGCGGGCGAAACCGCAAACCAACTGGACCTGTGGGAAACCGGTTATGAGTTTCTGGCGCGGCTGTCTGAAAAAGCGGAAAGAGCATCCGCTGCAGCCTCCGGCGGCGGTTGACGAGAAACGGCTTTCGGGCGCGGAAGCCAATCTTCTGAAAACCTATTTCAAAGGGCTTTCCTACGTCCTTTCGAATGAAACCGACAAGGCCGTGGCCGAGTTCGTCAAGGTCGCCAGCGTCGATACGACCACGGCTGAAATCTACCTGGCCCTGGGGCAGCTGTTCCGCAACTCAGGCGAGATGGAACGCGCCATCCGCGTCCACCGGGATATCCTGCTGCGCCCCAACCTGCCGGAAGAGATCCGCCGCCAGACCTTCTTCGAAATCGGTCTCGACTACAAGAAAGCCGGCCTTCTCGACCGGGCGCTCAGGACCTTTGAGGAGATCCTGGCCCGGGAGCCGCGGAACCAGGCGGCCCGGCGGGAACTCTCATCCCTCTACATCAGTCTGCGCGAATGGGAGAAGGCTCTCGAACTCTACCGCTCCTTTCCCGACACCCAGGCGGAAACCAATATCATCGCCCACCTGACCACCGAGGTGGCCAAGGCCGCCGAAGCCGCCGGCAATCACAAGAAAGCCCTGAAATTCTTCCGCCAGGCTTTGGAGATCGATGAAAAATGTATCGATACCTGGCTGCATTACGGTGATTTCCACCTGCGGGAAGGCAAGCTGAAAGAGGCTCTGGCCGCCTGGGACAAGGCTTTTACCTTGAATCCCGATTTCGTCGCCCTGGTTATTCAGCGTTTCCTCAAGCTTCCGGTCGAAAAAAGGGAAAAGACCGAAAGCGAGTTCTTCACCCGCCACCTGGCGGAATACGGCGGCAACCGGAAGTTCAATCTCGCTTACCTAGCTTACCTGATTCGGGAGGGACGCCTGGAAGAGGCGGGAGAACGTCTGCGGCAGGTCATGGCTGAAAAGAGTGGCGATGCCGAAGTCTTTTCCCTGGTCCGGGATCTGCTGGAGAAGATCAGGGAGAGCGCCGGCGAGAACAGCCCCCTTTATCACAGCCTGGTACGGGACTTCTTCTCAACCCAGCTGCGTTTTGAAAAACCCTATCTCTGTCGCCGCTGCGGCTACCAGCTCGACAAGATGGCCTGGAGATGCCCCCGCTGCACCTCCTGGGATACAATCTTTATACGCTGAAACAACAGCAACCGTTGATGAACTCTTAATATGGGCAAGCAGACCGACAACCAGCGGGATTTCTTCCGCTGCGACATCCAGCTCCCCTTCTCTTTTTCCGTCATCAGGGATAAGAAGATTATCGGGCACTATCACGGCCGGACGCTGAATCTCGGCGGCGGCGGCATGTTTTTCGCCACCGACTGCCCCCTGCTCCAGCCCGGCACCCTGATTTTGGCCGAGTTCATGCCGCCCGAGGGTCTGAAACTTCCGGACGAAGTTCCCCGGGGCGACTTCCTGGCCCGGGTCATCCGCGAGGCCGATGAAGAACCCGATTCCCGGGAAAGGCATTTCCTGCTCGCGGTGGAATTCAAATTCCTCCACAAGGCCACCCGCAACGAGATCGTCTCCTTCCTCAATCGCTACGAAGTCCTGCGTCACAAGGGTGAAATCTAGCCGCTTCCAAGCAAGATGCTTGCGGATTTTCCATCTTTTTTACCAGCCGGCGCGTCTCATTGCCTTTGCTGAAATCCTGAAAAATCGGTTTCGCGCCGGAACGCGGGGTGGCGAAACTGTATTCCCTGCGGTCGTCAGGTCTCGAGAGTGCCGATAAAATCGGTGACCCGTTCGCAGCCCAGGCTGTCGAGATGGCTGCCGATGCCGTCGACGATCTCGGCCGCGGCCCGGGGATTGATGAAACTGGCGGTCCCGACCTGGACGGCCCGGGCCCCGACCAGGAGGAATTCGAGGGCGTCCTCGGCCGTAACGATGCCGCCGATGCCGATTACCGGCACCTCGGGCAGGGCTTTTGTCACCTGGTAGACCATTCTCAGGGCCACCGGCTTGATCGCCGGGCCGGAAAGCCCCCCGGTGAGATTGCCGAGTACCGGCCGGCGCCGCCTGAGATCGACGGCCATGCCCAGCAAAGTGTTGATCAGGGAAAGAGCGTCGGATCCGGCCGCGACCACGGCCCGCGCCATCTCCACGATATCGGTGACATTGGGGGAAAGCTTGGTGATCAGCGGCAGCGAGGTTTCCCGGCGCACGGCTCCGACCAGCTCGGCCGCGGCCCGGGGATCGGTCCCGAACTGGATGCCGCCGGCCTTGACATTGGGACAGGAAATATTGATTTCGAGCGCCGTAATGCCTTCGACTCCGTCAAGCCTGGCCGCGAGTTCGGCGTAATCCTCCAGGCAGTTGCCGAAAAAATTGACAATCACCCGGGCCCCGGCCTGGCGCAGGAGGGGCAGTTCCTGCTCGAGGAACCTTTCGAGCCCGATATTCTCCAGCCCGATGGCGTTGAGCATGCCGCAGGCGGTCTCGCAGATCCGCACTCCGGGATTGCCGGTCTTGGGCCGCAGCGACAGACCCTTGGTGACGATCGCGCCGAGCCCGGCGATATCGAAATAGGGAGAGTATTCCGAACCGTAACCGAAAGTGCCGGAGGCGGTCAGCACCGGATTTTTCAACTTGATTCCGGGCAGCAGTTCCAGGCTGAGATCAGTCATCGAAAATCACCTCCCCGGCCGCGAAAACCGGCCCTTCGGTACAGACCTTGGAAGTTTTCGTCTCCGGTTCCGAACCCGTCTTCTGGACGCAGCCGAGACAAACCCCGAAACCGCAGGCCATCCGGTTTTCGAGACTGAGCCAGCCTTCCCAGCCTTCTATGTCCCGCTCCCGTAAAACCTTCTGCACCCCCTTGAGCATCGGTTCCGGCCCGCAGGCGAAAACTCGGGCTCCGGGATACTCTTCGAGCTTTTCAAGCAGCAACTCGGTAACCAGTCCCCGCCGCCCGCAACTGCCGTCGTCGGTGATCACCTCGATTTGCGGTCCCCGGCCGTCGTGGGTGGTGAATTCATCCAGCAAAACCAGTTCATCCTTCGTCGCGGCGCCATAGAGCAGAAACGTTTCGCTCTCCGCCCGGCGGGCAAATATCACCGGCGCGATCGCCGCGATCCCGATTCCGCCGGCCACGAGTATCAGCGGCTGCTCTCCGCTCTCATCCTGCGGCCAGCCATTGCCCAGGGGACCGTGGACCGTGATCCCGGCCCCGGCCGGGAGCCCGACCAGGTTGCGGCTCCCCTTCCCGACCGCCTTGATGACCACTTCGAACCACCCGTCCCCGCAGCGCACGATTCCGAACGGCCGCCGCAGAAGCGGATCATACAACCCGCCGACCGGTGCCAGCATCACAAAACGCCCCGGCCGGCCGGCGGCGATGAACTCCTCCCCGGCCCTCAGCCGTAGACGAAAAATATCCGCTGCCAGTTGCCATTTTTCGATAATTTCAGCTTCAAACAAATACAATTTGCAAAATACCTTTCTACGCCGGAAGCAGTTTCTGGCATTGGTAACAGAACGCCTTTCCTGCGAATCTCGATTTATTGTTCCAGCAGAATTTCGCCTCTCTATCCGAAATCTCCGCCCGGCGGGCAAATATCACCGGCGCGATCGCCGCGATCCCGATTCCGC
>JAADEO010000050.1 GCA_013153415.1 Deltaproteobacteria bacterium | reverse complement strand
GGCCGGAGGAATGCGCAGAGATCTCGAATACGCTCTCAACCACCAGGGCTGCGAACCTACCGGACATCTGCGCCGCCACGGAATCCGCGATCCTCTGCGCCATCGTGAACTGGTCTGTATTCCGTGCGGCCTGCCGCCGGAATCCTGTGCGACCATGGGCACCGCCGCCAACATGCACCACGCAGCGATCCGGGTGGAAAGTTTCCGCGAACTCGAGGTCGTGGCCGTGGCCACCGGCGGGGTCGAAACCAACGCCGGCCGGGCCGGGGACCCGGCCGGCTACTACGAAACCCCGGAGGGCTTCGAAAAGCTCTCTCCGACCGAACCTCCGGCCGCCGGCACCATCAACACGATGCTCTTCATCAGCCGGCCCCTGACCGAGGGCGCCCTGACCCGAACGATCATGACCGCGACCGAGGCCAAGTGCGCGGTGCTCCAGGAACTCAACGTCAATTCCCGCTACTCCGACGGCCCGGCGACCGGCACCGGCACCGACCAGATCATCGTCGCCGCTCCGGAACCGGAGAAAGAGGGAGAGTACCGACTGACCACGGCCGGCAAGCACAGCAAGCTTGGTGAGCTCATCGGACGGGCCGTGAAAGCTGCAATCCGCGACACCCTGGGCCGCCAGAATCGCCTGACCGCGACCGGCCAGGGTAACGTCAAGATCCACCTCGAACGTTTCGGCTGCGACAACCGGCAACTCAAGGAGGGAATCTGCGCTCATCTCGAAGCGGAAGAGGCCCGCATCCTGGCCGCCAATTACAAGAACCTGGTGCGGGATCCGGTCACCGTGGCCGCGATCGCCGCCCTGGTCTGCATCTGGGATAAACTTAAATGGGGACTGCTGCCGACATCCTGCCGCCACGAGATCCTGAGTGCCCAGGCGGCCCTGGTCGCGGCCGCGGTCGGCGGCCGTTACGAGCTGATCGCCGACTACCGGGAGCAACTTGCCGGACCTGCGGACATCAGCGACAACCAGGCATTTCTCGCCCTCGCCGAACAGGCCCTGGCCCTGGGCTTCGCCGATAAATGGCCACCGGAAGAGTCGGCCGCAGAAAAGGGGGAGAAGATTTGAGTACCCTGCGACTGCTCAACTTCTCGACCCATCCGGGAGACCTGCGGATCTTTGCCGACGACTGGGAGCAGGCACGCCGCTTTCTCGACCACTGGGAGTTCGACGGTTTCGAACTCTACCCGGTCGGGAAGTATCCCTGGGGAAAAATCCCGTCCGGTCTGGTAAAGAGCCTGCATCTGCGTTTCTTCGTCATCCTGCGCCAAGGCTGGAAAGGAGAAGCGGCGGAACTGGAACGGGTTTTCGGCGATACGACGACCGCAGCAGCCTTCTACGGAGACCATGACACCCGCCGGGCGATCAGCGAAACCTACCGCCAACAGCTCGACCTGGCCCGGGAACTGGGATGCGAAACCGTGGTCTTCCACCCGGCCCACTGCGAGCTCGAGTATGTCCGCGACTGGAATTTTCCCTGGCATTGGCGTAAGACTTTCGACCTTTGCGCCGAAGTCCTGAACGAAGCCCTTTCCCGCAGCGCCTGGAACGGCTGTCTGCTGCTGGAGAATCTCTGGTGGCCGGGCAGTTTCCGTCTTAAGGAGCCGGCGGCGGAATACGACTATCTGCGCAGCCGCATCGAACACACAGATTGCGGTATCGTTCTGGATACCGGACACCTGCTCAATCGCGACGGCGGTTTCGATGATGAAAAGGAAGCCATCGCCTGGCTCCTAGGCGAAGTCGCCGGCTGGCCCGCCGACCTGCGCCAGGCCATCCGGGCCCTGCATCTGACCTGCAGCCTGAGCGGCGCATACATTCGGACCAGCCGCACCCGGCCCGCAGATCCGCTTCCGGATCAAAGCTTCGGAAGTCGCCTGAGCAAAGCCCGCGGACATGTGTCGCAGATCGACCGGCACAATCCCTTCACCGACCCGGATATCGGTAAACTCTTCAGGTTGCTGGAACCCCGCCAGACGGTCTTCGAGTTCAGTTTTGCCGACCGCCCGAGCTGGGAAAAGAAGATCATGTCCCAGAAAGAGGCCTTGAGGACATATCTATGGTAGCAGGAAGGATCATGCTCATCATATTCGGCCTGCTGCTGGCCGTCTTTCCCGGTGCGAGTCCGGTAATGGCCGGAAACGGCAACCCGCCAATGACCATCCGCTACAGCCGCGGCTTTGATTTTCAACGCCGCGGCAACTGCACCCTGGTAAACGTCAAACAACCCTGGCCGGGAGCCGAAAAGGTTTTCAGATACCTCCTCAAACCCCACGGGGAGCCCACCCCCGAAGACTGCGCCGACTGCCAGGTGGTGGAGGTCCCGGTTCACCGGGTCGTCGCCCTTTCTCCCACCTACCTCGGTTTTCTCGAGCGACTCGGAGTGATCGACCGACTGGTCGGTTTCAGCAATCCGGCATTGGTTAACAACCGGACCGTAAGGGCTGCGGCCGCGGCCGGTCGCCTGGTCGCCGTCGGCCAGGGCGGGGCCCTGCGGGTGGAGAAGGTGCTGGCCCTGGAACCGGAACTGATCTTTACTTATGCCACCGGAGGCTTTCGCGACCTTCATCCGAAACTGCTGGAGGCCGGTCTCAAGGTCGCGGTCTGCGGCGAATATGTCGAATCCCATCCCCTGGGCCGGGCCGAGTGGATAAAGTTCATCGCTCTCTTTTTCGGATGCGAGGATCGGGCCGAAAAGATTTTCGCCGAGATCGAGAAGAGCTATCTCGATCTTGCCGGGCTGACCTATGAAGTAACTCACAGACCGACAGTGATCACCAACATCCCCCGTCACGGACACTGGGGAATCTCGGGTGGCAACAGCTTCGTCAGCCGTTTCATCGCCGATGCCGGCGGCGATTATGTCTGGAAGGATATCAAGAGGAACGGCGCCGTGCCGATGGCGGTGGAACTCGCTTTCGCCCGGGGTTGCGAGGCCGATTACTGGTTCAACACCGGCATCTGGAAAAGTCTCGACGAAGCCCGTCGCGCTGATCCCCGTTTCCACGATTTCAAAGCCCTTGAAGAGGGTCGGCTCTACAACAACAACCGCCGGGTCAACGCCGCCGGCGGCAACGATTTCTGGGAATCGGGCATTATCCGTCCCGATCTCATCCTGGCCGACATGATCCGCATTCTCCACCCCGAGCTGCTGCCCGGCCACCAGCTGGTCTATTACCGGAAACTGCAATGAAGTTCCGCCTACTTCTCGCCGTCCTGCTGGCTGTGCTGTGCACCCTGTTCATCCTCGACCTGGTTTTGGGCAGCGTCAGGATACCGCCGGCAGAGATCTTCGCCATCCTCACCGGACGGCCCGGAAGCCAGCGCAGCTGGCATACCAT
Source organism: Deltaproteobacteria bacterium (assembly GCA_013153415.1). Lineage (GTDB taxonomy): Bacteria > Desulfobacterota > Anaeroferrophillalia > Anaeroferrophillales > Tharpellaceae > JAADEO01. Next base: position 2,744 of record JAADEO010000050.1, on the reverse strand, counting down.
CGTCATGCTTTTCCGGCTGCCCAAGGCCCTGACCGCGGTCGGGGCCGGAGCCGGACTCGCGGTCAGCGGACTGATGATGCAGACCCTCTTCCGCAATCCTCTTGCCGGGCCTTCGGTTCTCGGTATCTGTTCCGGAGCCAGCCTCGGCGTGGCTCTGGTGGTAATGGGCGGCGGAGCCGGTCGTTTCAGTTCCAGGCTGATCGAAAATCTAGGCACCTTCGGCAACCTCGGCCTGGTACTTGCGGCCGTAGCCGGGGCCGGACTGGTGCTGGCCGTCATCCTGGTTGCGGCCCGTTTCGTCAGCAACATCATGACTCTTCTGATCGTGGGTCTGCTGGGAGGCTATGCCCTGAACAGTATCGTCAGCGTCCTCATCCATTTCAGCCGGCCCGAGATCATCCAGGCCTACCTGGCCTGGAGCTTCGGCAATTTCGGCAATGTCACTTGGAAGGAGATGGCTATCTTCCTGCCGGTCTGCACCCTGTTCGGCGGCGGCTGCCTGCTGCTCGGCAAACCCCTTAACGGACTCCTGCTGGGCGAGACCTACGCCCGCAGTATGGGACTCGACTACCTGAAAACCAGGTTGCTGGTCATCGGACTGACCGCGGTTCTGGTCGGCGTCATCACCGCCTATTGCGGACCGATCGCTTTCATCGGCATCGCCGTTCCCCATCTCGCCCGGGCCACGACCTCGACTTCGGATCATCGCCATCTGCTACCAGCCACAGCGATAGCCGGCGCGGCCATCGCCCTGGTCGCCGATCTTCTGGCCCAACTGCCGGGACAGGCCGCAGTACTGCCGCTCAACGCCGTCACCGCCCTGATCGGCAGTCCGGTGATCATCTGGTTCATTCTCAAACGCCAGCGTAGCCGGCGCGGATTTTTCTGATGGACCCGAAACCTGCATTCATGATCCTGATGCTGACCGAACGCTGCAACCTCAGGTGCCGCTACTGCTATCTCGAGGCTACGGCCGCCGGTCGCGACATGGACGAACGAATCCTGGTCCAGGCCCTGAAACTGGCCGACCATGGCGGTCCCTGCCACCTGCAGCTCTCCGGCGGCGAACCCACTTTGCGGCCCGACCTGATCGAAATGACCGGCCGTTTGAGCCGTAAGTTCCGCAGACCTCCCCAGCTCGGCCTGCAGACCAATGCCACCCGCCTGGAACAAAATTTACTCTCCCTGTGCCGGGAATACGGTTTTCAGATCGGGGTCAGCCTGGACGGGCCTGTGGCCGTCCAGGAGGAGATGCGCGGCGACGCGACCGCGACCCTGAAAGGACTGGAGCTTCTCGACCGGGAGAATATCCCCTTTCGGGTGACCACGGTCATCAGCCGCCGCAATGTCCTGGAACTCGACCGCCTGATCCTGCTGCTGGCCCGGTTCGGCAACTGCCTGGGACTCGGTTTCGATCTCCTGGTCAGGAGAGGACGAAGCTCAGCCGGAGAACCGGCTCCAGCCGGCGGAGAGGAATTGGAAAAAGGTCTCACACGGGCCCTGGCAGCCCTGAAACTGGTCAATCAGACCCGGGCCCGCCCCCTGCGGCTGCGCGAACTTGAGATCCTGCGCCAGACCCGACGTCAGCAACCTTTCTGTCCGGCAGTGACCGGAAGAAGCCTTGCGGTCGGGGTCGACGGTACACTCTACACCTGCAGCCAGAATTTCGGTGATCCAGAATTCAGCCGGGGAACCCTGAAACAGCCGCTATCCGGCCCGGCCCCGGCGGCAACCAACTGCCGTCTGCCGGTAACGGAAGCCTGTTCGACCTGCCATCTCTCCGGCCGCTGTCCCGGCGATTGCCCAGGCCGCCTTCACCACAATTCAACCAAAGAACAAACCCTGGCCTGCCGACTCTGGCGCAGTCTCGCAGTATCGACCTGCGGAGAGAACGACCCATGACCCTGAAAATCAGCCTGATTCATTTCGCGGTCAAATACAAACAGAACCGGGCCAACCGCAGTAACCTGCTGGACCTGATCCACAAGGCAGCCGGTCGCGGTGCCGGTCTCATCCTGGCCCCGGAGATGGCTCTTTCCGGCTACGGTTTCAACAACCGCCGCGAAATCGCCGATCATGTCGAGGATGAAAGTTGCGTTTTCCTTAAGGCGGTCGCCGAAATCGCCGCCCGTTTCGCCTGTCACATCGCCGTCGGCCTGGCCCTGGCCGACCCCAGAACCGACATCTTCTATAACAGCCTGGTCGTCACCGGTCCGGCTGGAATAGTCTGCCGCTATCGCAAGATCAACGCCGAAAGTCGCTGGGCCTGTCCCGGAGATCCCTGCCAGAACAACATCTTCACGACCCGCTGGGGAAAAATCGGAGTGCTGATCTGTTCCGATACCTATCACGGCCTGATACCGAGGGTCACCACCCTTAAAGGGGCCGGGTTGCTGGTGGTGGCCGCCAACTGGCCGCCGTCCGGCCTCGACCCGGTCGAACTCTGGCAGGCCCGGGCCCGGGAAAACGGCATTCCTATCGTGGTCTGCAACCGGACCGGCCGGGATCGGGAAATGGACTGCCGGACGGCTGAAAGCTGCCTGATCGACGCCGAAGGCCGGGTCGTGACCCGGCACTCCTCTCCAGACTCGACCATCGTTGAAACCGAAATCCCTCTGAACGAAAACCACCGGCTAGAAGTCCGGATCAGGAACCAGCGTCTTGCGACCCGAAAACCGGTTCTCTATCACAACTGCTACCGCAATCTAGCTGCGATTCCCAACCTGAGCAGCTATTTCGATCTC
>JAADEO010000236.1 GCA_013153415.1 Deltaproteobacteria bacterium | reverse complement strand
GGATGATGAATTCGTCACCCTCCTGGATCAGGCCCATGGCGATCCCGGCGACCGGGGCCTTGATCGGCACCCCGGCATCCATCAGGGCCAGAGCTCCGCCGCAGACCGTGGCCATCGACGAGGAACCGTTGGATTCGGTGATGTCGGAGACGATCCGGATCGTGTAGGGAAATTGCTCGTCGCTGGGCAGCACCGCTTTCAGAGCCCGGCGGGCCAGGGTGCCGTGACCGATCTCCCGCCGGCCCGGGCCGCGCAGAAAACGGACTTCGCCGACGCTGTAGGGGGGGAAGTTATAGTGCAGCATGAAGGGGTTGAAGGTATTGCCGCGCAGCGAATCGATACGCTGCTCATCCACCGAGGTTCCCAGGGTTACGGTGACCACGGCCTGGGTTTCACCCCGGGTAAAAAGGGCCGACCCATGCGTGCGCGGCAGGAAAGAGACTTCGCAGTTGATATCACGGATCTCATCGACCTTGCGGCCGCCGATCCGGGTTTTCGTAGTGCTGATCTGGCGCCGGATCGCCTGGCCCAGGCGCTCCTCGAAAACCTCGCCCAGGCCGTCTTCGGGGATTTCAGCCTCGGCCAGACGCTCCCGGATTTCATCCTTCAGGGCACTGAAGTAGTTCTGCCGTTCGAGCTTGTCGGCAATCGCGATCCCCTGATCGAAACGATCAGCGAAATATTCATTGATCAGGGCCACCAGTTCGGTATTGACCTCGGGCGCCACCACCTCGCGTTTTTCCAGCCCGACTTTGGCAGCCATCTCGAGCTGAGCATCAATGAAAGGCTGGGCCGCTTTGTGCCCCAGCTCCAGGGCTTCGAGCATGACCTCTTCATCGGCCTCGTCCGCCCCGCCTTCGACCATGACCACGGCCTCACGGCTGCAGGCCATGATGATATCGAGATCGCTCTCGTCGACCTCGGGAAAACCGGGATTGACCATCAGCTTGCCGTCGACCCGGGCGACCCGGACCGCAGCCACCGGACCCTCGAAGGGGATATCGGAGATCATCAGGGCGGCCGAAGCCCCGGTCAGGGCCAGGATCGCCGGATCGTTGATATTATCCGATGACATGACCGTGGCGATAATCTGGGTCTCACAGGTGAAACCTTTGGGAAACAACGGCCGCAGAGGCCGGTCGATCAGGCGCGAGGCCAGGGTTTCCCGGTCACTCAGCCGGCCTTCGCGTTTGAAAAAGCCGCCCGGAATCTTGCCGGCGGCGTAGGTTTTTTCCTGGTAGTCGACCGTCAGGGGGAAGAAATCGATCCCCTCGCGGCCTTTACGGGCGGCGACCGCAGTCACCAGGACCATGGTATCGCCCTGGCGCACCATGACGGCGCCGTTGGCCTGTTTGGCGATTTTGCCGGATTCGAAACTGACATCACTACCCGCAACTTCAATTTTACAATATTCTTTCATCTTTTCTCCACATCTCTTTCCGCGTCAACCAACAATAACTCTTCTCCAAGTAACCGCCACCGGCCGGTTCATTCCGGTCGGCGTCAACGCTGATAATATACATAGGGTTAAACAAACAAAAACTGCCTTCAGCCTATGCCCTGAAGGCAGTTCCAAATCACTTCCCGGAAACCGGGGTACACACTTTTTCCGGGAGAAAATCCTCCCCGGCACCAGGGCCGGGGCAGGTTCTGCGCTGCGGCCGGACGACCTAGCGCCGCAATCCCAGGCTGCTGATCACGTCTTTATAGCGTTTATACTCTTTTTTCTTGAGATAATCGAGCAGTCTCCGCCGTTGACCGACGAGCTTCAAAAGTCCACGCCGGGAATGAAAATCATGTTTATGGACCTTGAAATGATCGGTCAGATAACTGATTCTTTCGCTCAACAGAGCGATCTGAACTTCCGGCGATCCGGTATCATTCTCGTGGAGCCGGTATTTTTCAATGATATCATTTTTTTGACCACTTGCAAAAGCCATTGGAACTTGTCTCCTCTTTCTTCGTTTTCAGGGTAAAATTATTATAAAGGTTCAGCAGTCGACCTGCTTCTGGTTGTAAGTCAAGGTCCTGCTACCATAAATACCAAGCCTTGTAAAGCTATTGTTTTCCGGCAAAGTCATCAGCTTCCGCTCATGACCCGCAGCATGCGCAGCCCGGCTGCCGCAGTGTCGAAAGCGGCCAGAGCGAGAAAATCACCTGCCGCATCGACAAGCAGGATCCGTTCGCCGTCTTCCAGTTCCGGAACCACCACCCGCGATGCCGGCAGGAAGCGTCCATGGGCGACCATCGTCACGCATTGGGGATCGTCGACAGTCAGTCTCGGCAGATGATCCAGGGCTTCAAGCGGGCTCCACCAGGGCAGTTCTGCACCCGCCGCCAGTTCCTCGAACCCGGAAAGGGTGATGGCCCGCTCCAGGCTGAAAGGACCGCTTGCTTCCCGCCGCAAGGACCAGATCAGGGCACCGCAGCCCAGATCCCGGCCAACGTCGGCCGCCAGGGAACGAACATAAGTACCTTTCGAACAAACAACCCTGAAAGCCAGCCGGGGCGGCTCGCAGGCCAGCAGTTCGAAGGAGAAGATCTCCACCCGGCGTTCGGGGATCTCGACCTCGACTCCGGCCCGGGCGTACGAGTAAAGCGGCCGCCCCCGATATTTTATAGCCGAATAGCGCGGCGGAATCTGGACAATCTCACCCAGGTAACCTGCAAAAACCGCCTCGATTTCACTCCGGCTGAAATCCAGGGGACCCTCGTGACGGCGGATCACGGTGCCATCCCGGTCCAGGGTATCGCTTTCGACTCCGAGTTCGATCTCGCCGCTGTAGACCTTGCGACCCTCATCGAGAAACTGGATTAGCCGCGTGGCCCGGTTGACGGCGATCGGCAACACCCCGGTGGCCAGAGGATCGAGGGTGCCGGTGTGACCGACCTTGCGGCACCTGAGCCGGCGCTTGATCCGGGCCACGACCTGCTGCGAAGTCATTCCTTCCGGCTTGTCGATAACCAGAAAACCATCCCCGGACATCAAGAAGCAGATCCCAACCTTTCCTCAATCAGGGAAAAAACCCGGCGGTTGATCTCTGCAAGGGTGCCGCGCATCCGGCAGCCGGCGGCATTGTGATGCCCGCCGCCGCCGTACTCGGCCGCCAGTTCGGCAACATTGACCCGCCCCCGGGAACGAAAACTGATTTTATATTCGTTATCGCCCGTCTCACGGACCATGAAGGCGACCTCGACCCCGGCAATGGAGCGGGGGTAGTTGATCATGCCGTCGGTAAATTCGCTATTGCTGCCGGTGGCGGCGAACATCTCGCGGGTCACGGTCACCGAAGCGGCCTGCCCCGAAGGCGAGATCTCCAGGGTTTCCAGGACCAGGGCCAACAGCTTGATCCGGGCCAGGGGGTGGCTCTCGTAGACCTGCTGCGTCACATCCCAGGGATTGACCCCACGGCGAACCAGGTCACCGGCTGCGGCAAAAGCCGCCGGCGAGGCGTTCGAATAGCGGAAGGATCCGGTATCGGTCAGGATCGCGGTATAGAGATTGACGGCGACATCGGCCCCGAAATCCGGATCCAGCGCAAGGGCCAGTTCATAGATCAGTTCCCCGGTGGCGCTGGCCTCCGGGTAGATGAGATTGATATCGGCCTCGGTCGCAGCCGTCAGATGGTGGTCGATGCAGAGACTTTTCGCAGCCCCCCGCCAGGCGGCCAGTTTCTCCCCGGCCCGCTCCCGACTGCTGCAGTCGAGCAGGCACAGAAGATCGCAGGACTCCGGCAGGCGGTCGCTGACGGTTTCGGCCCCGGGCAGAAACTTGTAATTGTAGGGCACCGGATCACGGTCGTAAACCGCAACCTCTTTGCCCCGTTTCGACAAAAGTCCGGCCAGTCCCAGGGCCGAACCGACGGCATCGCCGTCGGGATCGATATGGGTGGCGATGACAACCGTGCGGGCCTTCTCCAACGTATCGAAAGCCGCCGCCATCTCTTCCGGGCCGATCAACCCCATCTAGAGTCCCTCGGCTTCACGATGAATCTTGACAAAAATCTCCTCCAGGTGCTCACCCTTGTCGGTGGTGTCGTCATAACGGAAACGGAGTGCCGGAATCCGCTTCAGATGGAGTCGGCGCCCCATTTCGCGGCGCATGAAACCGGCGGTGCTCCGCAGTCCCGACAAGGTATCGTCCTTTTCCTGGGCCGTGCCGAAAACCGTAACAAAAACCTCGGCCTGACTCAAGTCCGCGGAAACCTCGACATCCATGACCGTGACGAAACCGATCCGGGGATCCTTGATCTCCCTTAAAAGCATAATCGAGATCTCGCTTTTAAGCTGGTCTCCGATTCTCTGGCAACGCTGACTTCTGGTCTTCATGGCAATCAGTCCCGCTCACTAAAGAGTAGCCGACACCTCTTCCAGGGTGTAGGCTTCGATTACATCTCCGACCTTGACATCGTTGTAGTTCTCGATGCCGATACCGCAGTCGAAACCGGCCGCGACCTCGCGGGCGTCATCCTTGAAACGTTTCAGGGACGAAATCGTGCTTTCGACCACGATGACATCGTCACGCAGCAGGCGGACCCGGGCATTGCGCTTGACCTTGCCGTCGACCACCCGGCAGCCGGCGATGGTTCCGACCTTGGAAACCATGAAGGTTTCGCGGACCTCGGCCCGCCCCAGGTAGACCTCCTTGATCTCGGGGGCGAGAAGCCCTTCCATGGCCTTGTGGATATCCTCGAGCAGATCGTAGATCACCGTATAGAGCCGGATATCGACATTCTCCTGTTCGGCCAGGCGCTGGGCCTTGAGATCAGGACGGACATTGAAGCCGACGATGATCGCCGTCGAGGCCGCCGCCAGCATGACATCGGCCTCCTTGACCCCCCCGACCGCGGCATGGATGATCTCGACCTTGACCTTGTCGGTGGCCTGCTTGCGCAAGGCGTCGCTGACCGCCTCGACCGAACCCTGGACATCGCCCTTGACGATGATATTAAGGGTTTCGACCTGGCCTTCCTCCATCTTCTCGAAGAGATCCTCGAGCGAGATCTTGCTGGTTTTCGAGATCTCCTGTTCGCGGGCTTTCTGCTGCCGGTTGGCGGTCAGCTCCTTGGCCTGCTTCTCCGACTTGACGACATTGAAATCGTCGCCGGCCGAGGGCACGCCGCTCAGGCCGAGAATCTCGACCGGGGTCGAGGGCCCGGCGCTGTCGATGGGCTGGCCCCGGTCGTCGTAGAGGGCCCGGACCCGGCCGCTGTAGAGTCCGGCGACCACGAAATCGCCCTGCTTGACGGTACCATCCTGGACCAGGACCGTAACCACCGGCCCCTTGCCCCGGTCGAGCCGCGATTCGAGTACCGTGCCCCGACCCGGTTTATTGGGATTGGCTTTGATCTCCATCATCTCGGCCTGGAGCAGAACCATCTCGAGCAGGGTATCGAGGTTAAGCTTCTTCTTGGCCGAAACCTCGACCATGATCGTATCCCCGCCCCAGTCCTCGGCCACCAGACCGTGTTCGGCGAGTTGCCGGCGGACTTCGTCGGGCCGGGCGTTATCCTTGTCGATCTTGTTGATGGCAACGATGATCGGCACCTCGGCCGATTTGGCGTGATTGATGGATTCGATGGTGGTCGGCATGACTCCGTCATCGGCGGCCACCACCAGGATGACGATATCGGTGACTCCGGCCCCGCGGGAACGCATCGAGGTAAAGGCCTCATGGCCCGGCGTATCAACAAAAGAAATCTTGCCGTTGGGCAGAGAGACCATGTAGGCCCCGATGTGCTGGGTGATGCCGCCGGCTTCACCTTCGGCCACCCGGGATTCACGAATGGCATCCAGCAACGAGGTTTTGCCGTGATCGACATGCCCCATGATGGTCACCACCGGCGGCCGGGAGACCAGATCTTCCGGTTTATCCTCGACCGTCTCCAGAACCAGTTCTTCATCGAAGGCGACGTTCTCTACCGTATGCCCGAATTCGTCGGCCACCAGAACCGCAGTCTCGTAATCGATCATCTGGTTGATGGTCGCCATGGTGCCCAGGCCCATCAGTTTCCCGATCACCTCACCGGCCTTGACCCCCATCTTCTTGGCCAGTTCGCCGACGCTGATGGCATCGCTGATCTTAATCACCCGCTTGATCTGCTTGGGTACGGTGATCTCGGTCTTCTGGCCGGA
>JAADEO010000020.1 GCA_013153415.1 Deltaproteobacteria bacterium | reverse complement strand
AGTGGAGATGCTGGCTCGTGAACACGGATGTGCCATTCTCGAACTTTCCAGTTTCCAGCTGGAAAGCATCAAGAGTTTTCATCCTGTGGTGGCGATGATTCTCAATCTGACCGCTGATCACCAGGATCGCTATCCCGATTTCGAGAGCTACTTGGCAGCCAAAACCGCGATCAGTCGCAATCAGAACCGGCAGGATTATCTCCTGCTCAATCTTGACGATCCGCACCTCGCGGCCCACGGACGGGCGATGGGCGCCCGTCGGGCCGCGGGGGACAACCTTCCCGCGGTACTTTGGTTCAGTGTCAAGCGGGAGGTTTCGGCCGGGGGCAGCTGGCTCGGTTCCAGGGTGTCTTACGATCTGCCGACCGCCGCCGGTGGCCGGATCCAGGGCGAGTTCCAGGCTCCCGCCCTGAAACTGCCTGGTCCCCATAACCGCAGCAATGCCCTGGCCGCCCTGCTCGCGGCCCGTTTGCAGGGTATCGAGGAAGAGGTGATTGTTCGTTGCCTGGAGAATTTCAACGGCATACCCCATCGGCTCGAGTACCTCGGAGCCCGGGACCAGGTGCTTTTTTATAACGATTCCAAGGCCACCAACATCGATGCCGTGATCAAAGCGGTGGAGAGCTTCGACCGGCCCCTGCTCCTGCTGCTCGGTGGTTATGACAAAGGGGCCAACTTTAATTGTCTCAATCCTCTGGCGGCCCATTTTCGGGAGCTGATCCCCTTCGGTTCGGCGGCCTCTGAGATCAGCCGGCAGCTGCCGGAGCTGACTTGTGGTTTCCAGGCGGCCGGTCTCCGGGAAGCTCTGGAACGGGCTCTGGAGCGGGCCCAGGCCGGAGATGTGGTGTTGCTGGCTCCCGGCTGCGCCAGTTTCGATGAATTCAGCAACTATCGGGAGCGGGGCGACTGTTTCCGCAGTCTGGTACGGGAGGCCGGAGCCATTCTGGCCGACCGGGAAAATCGGCGATGTATCTGAAACGGGATGAAATTTTTCTGCTGATCGTGGTCGGAACCTTTCTCTGTCTGGGCCTGTTGATGGTATTCAACGCCAGCAGCGTCAAAGCCTTCCATCTCAACGGCCAGAGCATATTTTATCTGAGCCGGCAGATGGTTTTCGCGGTTTTTGGCGGGGCTCTGCTTTTTCTCGGTGCCCGCTTCGACTACCATTGGTGGGCGCGTTTGACGATCCCCCTGGTTCTGGGGTCGATAGCGATGCTGGTCCTGGTCCTGATCCCCGGTTTCGGCCACCAGGTCAAAGGAGCGACCCGCTGGATAAAGACCCCTTTTTTCAACCTCCAGGCCTCGGAGTTCTGCAAACTGAGTTTCATCATCTATCTCAGCGCCTACCTGGCCAGAAAAGGGGAGAAGATCAGGGATTTCAAGCATGGCCTGCTGCCGCCGCTGGTGATTTTCGGGGTTTTCGCGACCCTGCTGATGCTCGAGCCCGATTTCGGTTCGACCGTGGTTTTGGCGGCAATGACCCTGGTCATGGTCTTTATCGCCGGAGCCCGGATCAAACATCTGGCCGGGCTCATGCTGCTGGGTGGAGGTCTGGGAGCGCTGGCGATTATCGGCAAGGGTTACCGGATGGATCGTCTGACCTCGTTTCTGAGTCTCACCGGCAAGGGCGCCTACCAGCTCAAGCAGTCGCTGATCGCTTACGGTGCGGGAGGTTTGCACGGGGTTGGCGCTGGCAACAGTGCTCAGAAACTTTTTTATCTGCCCGAAGCCTATACCGATTTCATCGTTGCCGTCTGGGCCGAGGAGTTCGGTTTCATCGGGGTCGTGATCCTCGTGTTGCTGATTTTGGCTCTGCTGATTATCGGTTTCAAAATCGCCCGTTCGGCCCCGGATCGTTTGGGAACCCTGCTTGCTTTCGCCCTGACCCTCTTTCTGGTTCTGCAGATGACGGTTAATTTCTGGGTCACCCTGGGTCTTTTGCCGACCAAGGGGCTGACTTTTCCTTTCTTGAGTTACGGCGGGAGTTCGCTTTGCGTCTCTCTGGCCGCGGTCGGAGTATTGTTGAATGTCGCACGCCAGGCCCGTTGAGACCATTCTTTTTGCCGGAGGCGGAACCGGGGGGCACCTGTTTCCCGGGGTGGCCCTGGCCGAGGAGTTTCAGCGGCGTGATCCTCAGGTACGGATCGTTTTCGCCGGGACCCGGCGCGGCCTCGAAGCCCGGGTGATTCCCCAACTGGGCTATCCCCTGGTTTTTCTGGAGGTTCATGGTCTGGTCGGCATCGGTGGCCGGCGGCGTCTGAAAGCGCTGCTGAGTTTTCCCCGGGCCCTGGTTCAGGCCCTGATCCTGCTGGTCCGTTATCGGCCCTCCCTCATCGTCGGTCTTGGCGGCTATGCCAGCGCTCCGGTGCTGCTGGCCGCCATGATCGGCGGTATTCCCTGGGTTCTGCAGGAACAGAATGCTTTTCCCGGGTTGGTCAACCGCCTCCTGGCTCCGTTCGCGCGGGCCGTATTTATCGCTTTCGATGATGCCGGAAAACACCTGCACAGCCGTCGGATTTATAATTGCGGCAACCCCCTGCGTTGCCTGGCCGGAACTGAGACGGAGGACGATGGCGAAGCCGGTAACCGCGACCCGGAGATTTTCACCCTCCTGGTTATCGGCGGGAGTCAGGGAGCCCGGGTTCTCAACCAGGTGGTGCCGGCCGCTTTCGGGAAACTGGCTTCCCGCTACCCCGGGCTCAGGGTGGTGCATCAGAGCGGGATTGCGGAATTTGAGAAAGTGCGCAAAGCCTATAGTGATTTCCCCGACCGGGTCGAGGTGGTGGATTTCATCAACGATATCGGCCGACGTTACCGCGAGGCCGATCTGGTGGTCTGCCGGGCCGGAGCCTTGACCTTGGCGGAACTGGCGCAACTGGGCAAAGCTGCGATCCTGGTGCCTTTTCCGCATGCGGCTCACGATCATCAGGTTTATAACGCCAGGGCATTTGCCGCTGCCGGAGCCGCCCGGGTACGGTGCGAGAGTGAATTCGATGAGAATATCCTGGCGGCCGATATCGAGGAACTGATCGAGGACCGGGAACGCTTGGCGGTAATGGCCGATGCGGCCCGCTCGCTGGCCCGGCCTGCGGCCCGGGAAGAGATCGTTGATCACTGTCTGAAACTGATCGAAGAGGGGTGAGGCGGCGATGAAAGCCATGCATCACAAGGTTGAAAAGGTCCATTTTATCGGGATCGGCGGCAGTGGCATGTGCGGTATCGCCGAGGTACTGCTAAACCTGGGATATCGCGTACATGGCTCCGATATCCAGAAGAGCCCGGTGACTGAACGTCTCGAAAAGCTCGGAGCCAGCATCGCTTACGGGCATGGTGCCGAAAATCTCGGGGATGTCCAGGTCGTGGTTCGCTCGACCGCGATCAAGGATGACAATCCCGAGATCATCGAAGCCCGCAAACGTTCGATTCCGGTGATCCCGCGGGCTGAGATGCTGGCCGAGCTGATGCGCCTCAAATACGGCATCGCGGTCGGCGGCACCCATGGCAAAACCACTACGACCTCAATGATCGCGACCATGCTGGGTGGTACCGATCTCGATCCGACGGTGGTGATCGGCGGGCGTCTCAACAGCATCAACAGTAATGCCCGTCTGGGCCAGGGAGAGATCCTGGTGGCCGAGGCCGACGAAAGCGACGGCTCTTTCCTGGCCCTGTCGCCGATTATCGCGGTGATCACCAATATCGATCGGGAGCATCTCGATCATTATCGGGGCGGGTTGCGTGAAATAGAAGACAATTTCGTGGCTTTCGCCAACAAGGTGCCTTTCTACGGCCTGGTGGTACTTTGTCTCGATGATCCCCGGGTTCAGGATGTCATGCCCCGGATTACCCGGCGCATCTCCACTTACGGTTTCAATCCTCAGGCCGACATCCGGGCTGTCGAGGTTACCATCGCCGGAATGCAGAGCCGTTTCCGGGTGCTGGCGGAAGGGCAGGAGCTGGGTGAATTCACGATCGATATGCCGGGTCGCCACTATGTTCTCAACTGTCTGGCGGCGATTGCCGTCGGTTTCGAACTGGGACTCGAATTTGCCGAGATCCGGCGCAATCTTTCCGGTTTCGCCGGAGTCCAGCGCCGCCTGCAGGTTTTGGGCGAGTACCGCGGAAGCCTGTTGATCGATGATTACGGTCACCATCCGACTGAAATCACCGTAACCCTCGAAGCCTTGCGCCAGGCCTGGCCGGAGCGTCGCCTGCTGACCGTCTTCCAGCCTCATCGCTATACCCGGACGCAGCATCTGTTCAATGATTTTCTTGTCGCCTTCAATGAAGCCGACCTCCTGGCGGTTACCGATATCTACGCTGCCGGAGAGAACCCGATCGCCGAAATCAGTGGTCGGCAACTGGCCGAAGCTATCCGCCAGCACGGGCACAAGCAGGTGCATTACTGTGCCGGAGAAGAGGCGTTACGGGAGTTTGTCGATGAGAACCTGCAGCCCGGCGATCTGCTGCTGACCCTGGGAGCTGGCAATATCTGCCAGTTCAGTCGCCGGCTGGCGGCCGGAGGGGGAGCGTGAAAATGAGACGAACAGGGACCTGGTCGCTCCAGTGCTGTATGTTGTTGCTGACACTGGGTTTTTTGGTAGGCGCCTGCAGTACACCCGGAGGACGCAAGGCCGGTCAGGTTTACGATGACGCGGTGATCGCCACCCGGATCAAGACCCGTCTGACCGAGATGATGGGTACCCAGGTGATTGGAGTCGATGTCGATGTCTACCAGGGAGAGGTAACCCTCCAGGGTCGGGTCCACAGTCCCAACCAGGAGCTCCGGGTGGTGGCGGTCGCGGCGCGGGTTCCGGGGGTGAAAAAGGTTATCAATCTTTTGAAGATCATTCCGTAAAGGGGAGTTTGCCGGTTTTGCCGACCTTCGAACAACTGGAGATTTTACGCCGGGAACTTGGCGATATCCTGCGGGAAGATGAGCCGTTGGCCGACAAGACCGCCTATCGGACCGGGGGTGAAGCTCTTTGCTACATCGAACCAGGCGATCTGGAGCAGTTGTGCCGGGCGCAGAGCCTGCTCTACGAGCTGGGACTCGAATTCGTGGTACTCGGTGGCGGCAGCAATATTCTGGTGGTTGAAGAGGGGGTTCGGGAACGGGTCGTTCTCAGCCTGAGGAAAGGTTTTGCCGGGTTGGATACGGTCGGCGGTGATCAATGGTCTGGGACCGTCAGGGTTGAGAGCGGCGTCAAACTCTCCCGCTTGGTCCGTTACTGTACCGAGCGCGGTTTTGCCGGCCTGGAACGACTGGCCGGGATCCCGGGAACGGTCGGGGGCGCCGTGGCCATGAATGCCGGGGCCTACGGCCAGACTATCGGCGACTGCCTGGCCGCCTTGCAGACGGTGATTGCCGGAAACCTGGGCTGGCGGGGCAGCGGGACGTTGAAGCGGGGCTATCGTGATGGCGGGCTCGAGACCCAGGAGGTCGTGGTGGCCGCCTACTTCATCTGCGAACGTCGCAACCGGATCGAATTGGAAGAGACTGTAGCCGAAATCACGGCGTTGCGCCGCAGGCGCCTGCCGGCGGGGGTTCATGCCGGATCGGTCTTCAAGAATCCCGAAGGTGATTTTGCCGGCCGCCTGCTGGAAAAAGCCGGTTGCAAAGGAATGAGTTGCGGTGGGGCCCGGGTCGCGGAAAAGCATGCCAACGTCATTGTTGCGGAGCGGGGGGTAACCCCGTCCGATATCATGATCCTGGTCGAGCGCATGCGCAACCGGGTCTACGAGCAGTTCAATATCAGCCTGGAGACCGAAATTCGGGTGCTCTCCTGAAGTCACAACCGCAACCGGCAACCTGATGCCAGCCGGGTGAATGGAGATCGGAAATGAAATTTGCGCCGGGCATGAAAATCGGGGTTCTCTATGGCGGGCTCTCGGCTGAACGGGAAGTCTCTTTGAAAAGCGGCAAGGCGGTGGGGCTGGCCCTGCAGGAGTTGGGATATCTCGTCACTCTGATCGATGTCGACCGTGATGTGGCTGCCCGCCTGCAGCAGACCGGGGTTGAAGCGGTATTCATCGCCCTGCATGGTACTTACGGTGAAGACGGTACGATTCAGGGATTGCTGGAGTATCTCGGTATCCCCTATACTGGTCCCGGGGTTATGGGAAGCAGCATCGCCATGGATAAGGTCATGACCAAGCGGGTGCTGGCC
>JAADEO010000205.1 GCA_013153415.1 Deltaproteobacteria bacterium | reverse complement strand
GCCACTGGTAGAAGCCGCATAAGGTGAAATCGCCGACGGTAACCTCGGTGTAGAACTGTTCCGAGGGCATCAGCAGTTCCTTGACCTCGACTCCGGGAACGTTGGCCTGGGTGGTATCGAGGTAGGCGGTGGCGCCGTTGATCCCCTGAAGAATGAAAAGACTTTCACCCCAGTTGACCGCCTGGCGCCCGACCCGGAACAGCATGTCGACATTGCTGAAAGAGTGGGTTCCATAGAAAAACAGATCGAGCATCTCGATCTTGTCGCGGTGGGCATCCTGGGTCTCGTCGGTGAATTCATCGTAGTCGGTGTCGCCACCGTTGCCGTAATAGTTGTTCATGGTGCCCGGCGAGTCGTTGTCGTTACTGCCGTCGTAGGCGAAATCATAAAACGCCTTGGGCCGCATGAAAACCCCGTAGTCGTTGTAGTGCAGGTCGATATCGGCGATCGCCGTCCAGCGGTTGTTGATCATCGCCCAGCGATCGAAGTTGCGGTCGCCATCGTCCTTGTTTATATTCTCCAGAGCCTGGCTATCGGGGGACCGGGTCCTCCAGGCCGCCCCGTAACTCACGGTGACATCGCAATCCATGCCGGCGCCATTGCCGAAATCGAGATTGAAAGCCGAACTGTTACCCGGTAGCGCCGCAATCGACAGTACCAGTATCAGGGCCAGCAGAAACTCGATGCCTCTTTTTCCGTCAATCTGCATTCCTTATCCCTCCCTCTTTGTGTCGCTTGCCGGTTCGCAAACATCGCCCGCCCTCCTCATTTCGGGGCGATATTCGAGACCATTACAAGAAATCGAATCTTTGTTTTCCCCAACCTATCGATCCGGCTGTTTCCCTCCGGAGCCCAGCAGGATCAAAAACCGCAGCCATTGCCCCGGGGAGCAACCGACGACAAGCCGGGAACGAACTTTCAACAATATTTTTCACGGGTTCACTCTTCTTGGGGCCGAGCCAGGAACAATACCGGCATCAGAACCGGCGAAACCATAATGAAGAAGGCGAACTCGAACAGGAGACAGCTGTTTTCGACCCTCATTCCCTTGAAACGGCTGAGGAAGGCATCAAAGGTGTTGCCACTGATATTTCCGGCATAGATCAGTCGAATGATCAAAATAATATCTTCAGCTGTCCGATCACCGTAGAAGTCATACAGCCGCCGGGTCATATCCGGATCGGGATTGCATTCAGTCTCGACAAAATGCTGGGCATAAAGGATGCCCGGGACCTCGAAATCGGGGGCTTCGCTCTGAAACTGCAGATTGAGCATCTTCTTGACCTCTTCGTCATCGATCCCGCTCTCGACAGCTTTCTTGGCATGAAACCATTGGCAGTAACGACAGGCATTCATCGAGGAAACGACCACCATGATCCTTTCCCGGAAAGAATTGGGAATCTCCGGATTTTTCCGAATCGCCGCAATAATCCGCGGCAAATTTCCAAAAACGAAAACATAATCCCGCAAGGCCTCCGACGGGGTATAAATACGTTTAGAAAATTCCTTCTGCATCAATAACTCCTCAATTCAACAGACGACGGCCTTAAACTTTAATTTCGAACCACAGACGACCCGACGGCTCCATTCGAAACGATATCAAACGATCGTTTAATACATTCAATTGATTTTGTCAACAACAAATCCGCAACAAGCTAGCATACATAATGCTGAACCAGCAGACCGGATGGGATTGAAATCGCAACGCCCAGCCCACCCAATCCACCCCAAACGGGCCCCAGGCGCGAACAAAAAATATATTTGAACAATCCTTTCGCTTGTGTCTAGAATGACTCCCGCTAAAAAAGCTTCCATGATAGACGGGGTCTAGCCGCCGCAGGCTAGCGGCAATGGAAACCGGGAGAAAAGGAGGTAAACCATGCAATTCATTCGCACCCGCATCGAAGAGCGGATCGGGATTATCGAATTCTACAATCCCCCTTACAACTTCATGACCGCGGAGATGGTCCGCGAACTCGACGACCTGACCCGGAACTGGGCCAAGAACCCGGAGATCCGGGCCATCATCCTGACCAGCGGCATCGAAGGGCTGTTCATCTCCCATTACGAGATCAAGGACATCCTCGAAATGTTCAAGCCGCTGCAGGAAACCCCGGCCCGGCTGCGCGGCCTCAACACCCTGGCCTGCCGGCTGACCGGCAGCCTGCTGCGCCTGCTCGACACCTTTCTGCCTGCGACCGGCCGTAAAATTGAAAAACGACTGCTTGCGACCAAGCTCTCCGGGGTCGTCGAACTCGAATGCATTCACCGGGTCTTCCACCGCCTGGAAACCATGCCCAAGGTAACGATCGCGGCTCTGAACGGCGAAGCCCTGGGCGGCGCCACTGAACTCTCCCTGGCCTGCGATTTTCGCCTGATGGCCGATGGCGATTACCGCTACGGACTGCCCGAGGCTACCGTGGCGATCATTCCCGGGGCCGGCGGCACCCAGCGCATGACCCGGCTTCTGGGCTTCGGCAAAGCTCTTGCACTGATGCTGGAAGGCACCATGCTGACCCCACAGGAAGCACTGGACTACGGGCTTTTACACCAGGTATTGCCGGCCGAAAAACTGCTGCCCGCAGCCCTCGAGCTGGCCCGGAAAATGGCCCGCCGGCCGCCGCGCTCGATCGGTGGCATCAAACGGGCGGTCCGCATCGGCGGCAGCCTGCCGCTGGCCAGAGGCCTGGAGGTTGAAAAAGCGGCCTTTTTCGACTGCGGCTACATCAAGGACCCGGTCAACGCCTTCGAATTCTATCTCAAGGAAAGCGAAAACGGTCGCTCCGACCGGGAGATCCTGGAAGAACTGGCCAGAGGCCAAGCGGTAGACTTCTCGGGACGATAAAAAGAAAACCATACTGACGCCGAACGCGAATATGCTTACGACCGCAAAAGCCGCATCGGCACCCTCGACCGCGGACTCGATTACGCCCGCCAGCATGGCTGGCTGATCGTCGACATGAAAAAAGAGTGGAAAAAAATTTTCGCTGCCAGTAGGAGAAGGTAGGGAATAACCGGCGAAAAAGAGAGTCTCGCTGAACCTGGAGCGCTCGAGGAGCGCTAACCCGCCCCCCATACCGAGGTCGAGCTCGTGAAAGAGCAAAAAAACAACATCTTCGTCATCACGATCATCGCCTGCCTCACCCTATTGTTTCTCGTCGGAAGTTTCGTCTGGCATATCGGGGAACAGAAGACCCGGGCCGGGGAAGTGGCCCTCTACCGCCGTTTTCTGACCCAGGAAGGGAAGACCGAACAGGAGAAGTTCAAGCAGATTCAGGGAATCGCCAAGGTCCTGGCGAAAAACCAGATGATCATCGAGATTCTCGAAAAAAACACCGCCCCGCACTCCAGCGAACTCTCCCAATTGAAAAGATACGTCAATCTCACCCTGCAGGAGATCGCGGCTCTCCCCTATTTCTCGGTCGCCCTGATACTCGATCACAATGGCGACTGCATCCTCTCCAGCCTCGCCCGGACAATCGGCAAGAACTACAGTTTCCGTCCCTATTTCCAGCAGGCTGCCAAGCGGGGTTACGGCCTCTACGCGGCGGTTGGAATCACCGACCATAAACTCGGACTCTATTATTCGCTGCCGATCCGTCTGGAGAAAAAATTCATTGGCGTCGCGGTCGTCAAGTTTTCACCCGATTTCTTCAGCAATACCGTATTGACCCCCAACAATCCCGCGGTATCGAGCCGACACAGCAAAACGATCGTCGGCATCGCCATGCACGACGGCATCTTCTTTTCCTTGCCGGAACAACAACTCTACAGCCTCTACCCTTTTCCGGCGGACGCCATCGAGAAAATGGTCCGCCAGAAACGCTTTCCCACGAACATCATCAAAGCGTTGCATTTTCCTCGGGACGGCTGGCGACAACTCCGACAAACCGGTTTCCTGGAGAGCAGCGAAACCAGCGACAACCGCAATTGCCTGCTTTTCCTGGAACCGATTTTCAAAAACGAGCTCTTCCTGCTGCATATCATCGATGAGGACTATTTCCACCAGGCCTACAATGCCTTGAGCCACAGCCAGCAATACCTGCAGATCATCCTCACCTTCACCCTGCTGCTGCTTTGCGCCGCCTTCATCGCACTCTATCGTCACCATCTCAAACTGAAGAAGACCCTGCAGCAGTTGCTGCACGAGGAGAATCAGCGACACATTTTCCACCTCGCCATCGAACAGAACGCCAGCACCATCATGCTGACCGATCCCGAAGGGAATATAGAATATGTCAATCCCGCAACCTGTCTCACAAGCGGATATCAAAAGGAGGAGATACTCGGCGCCAACCCACGGATTTTTCAATCCGGCCAGCACGACGAAAATTTCTATCAAACCCTCTGGAAAACCATCACGAACGGCGAATCCTGGCACGGAAGGATCTGCAACCGGCATAAGGATGGCACTATCTATTGGGAAGAAGCGGTAATTTCACCGGTCCTGGACAAAGAAGGGGAACTCACTCACTTTCTGGCGATCAAGACGAATATTTCCGACAAGCTCGAAATGGAGCAGCAGTTGCAGGAGGCCCTGATCAAAGCGCAAACCGCCAATCAGGCCAAAACCGAATTCCTCGCCAATTTCAGCCACGAGATCCGCACTCCGATGAATACCATCATCGGCATGACGCAACTGCTTCTGGAGAGCCGCCTCGACCCCGAACAGAAGAAGTTGCTGACCTCGGTCTACAATGCCGGTACGATCCTGTTGAATCTGCTCAACGACATTCTCGATCTCTCGAAAATCGAGGCCGGCCAACTCAATCTGATCTCCGCCGATTTCTCTCTCTACCATCTGGTCGAAACGGTTTCGGATACGATGTCTTCGGCGGCCGCCACCGCCGGATTGGCTTTCGTCGTCGATCTCGACCGCCACAGGATTCCCGAATTCCTGATCGGAGATGAATTCAGAATTCGCCAGATTCTGCTCAACCTCATCGACAACGCCATCAAATTCACCGAACGCGGCAAAATCACTCTCCGCATCACCCCTCCGCCAGGCGCCCCGGAAAACACCGCTACCGTAACTCTGGAATTCGCTGTCATCGATACCGGCATCGGCATCCCCGAAGAGCAACTGAACCGGATTTTCCAGAGCTTCAGTCAGGTCGACAGCTCCATGTCGCGACGGCACCAGGGAACCGGCCTCGGACTGGCGATTTGCAAACACCTGATCGAAATGATGGGGGGCACCCTCGCAGTCCGCAGCCGTCCCGGTCACGGCAGTACTTTCTACTTCACTCTCGCGTTCCCTTTGGGCCGCCCCGTAACGATGGCCGAAAACAAAAAACTGACGGTCAGCGATCATAAAGCCGCTATTCTCGTGGTTGATGACCATCCCATGAATCGCGAGCTTGCACTGATGATCCTCAAACAAGCCGGATACAGCGAAATCGCTACTGCCGAAAGCGGGATCGAGGCTTTGGACAGGATCGCCGCAGAGAACTACGACCTGGTTTTCATGGATCTGCAGATGCCGGAACTCGACGGTTACAGCACTACCCGGATCATTCGCCGCTGCGAGCTGGGAAAACCTCTCGCAAGCGAGGAGAGCAATCACCTCGATGCAGAACTCGAAACCGCTCTCAGGCAACGCCTGGCGGGCCGCCATCTGCCGATCATCGCCCTGACCGCGCATGCCATGTCCAGCATCAAGAAAAAATGCCTGGAAACCGGTATGGACGATTTCCTGACCAAACCGTTCGTCATCGAAGATTTCATCACGATCATCAACCGCTGTCTCGGTCACAACCAGGACAAGTCCCCCAATACGGATAAAAAGCAGCAGACGGAACCAGCACCGGACGGATCACCCCTCCAGCAGGATATCCTGACTTACCTGCGCCAGGAGTATCAGATAAAGGAAGACCACGCCCTGCAACTCATCGAGCTCTCCCAACGCAACCTGGAAAAGAACTTCGAGGCCCTGCAGAAAGCTTTCGACAACAAGGATTTCACCACCCTACGTAAAATCGCGCACGGCATCAAAGGCATCCTGCTGAATATCGGCCAGCAGGAACTGGCAGCGGCGGCCCTGGAACTGGAAGAAAACGGGGGGCCGCAAAGCGCCAGGATGATCGAGTCCCTGAAAGCGGAAATTTCGCAGCTTTTCGAAAAATACCGATGAAAAAACGCAGCCGACCGAACGTCCGGATCGACAAACCGCAACAGCCTTTATATTT
>JAADEO010000055.1 GCA_013153415.1 Deltaproteobacteria bacterium | reverse complement strand
TGTCGCAGCCCTGGTCGGCTGGGATGACAACGGTGGCGACGGCTATTGGATATTGCGTAATTCCTGGGGACGGGAATGGGGTGAAGATGGTTACATGAGAATCAGTTACCGGGCCGCGCATGTCGCTTGTGCGGTCTGTTATCTGTTGTATGGTGATGATGTGCCGGGAAAACCGTTGCTGGAAACTCCGAAGGTCTCCGGCTGGTTGCCGCTGTTATTGGGAAAATGACGGCCCGGCCGCGGGTAAGTTTTGCAATGAAGGAAAAGGAATAATGATGGACGGAATAGAGAATAAGAGGGGAAGGTTTATCCGTATTGCGGTTCTGGGACTGACTCTGCTGCTTGCCGGGGCCGTTTCGGCGGGATCAGTCCGGGCTGATGTCGGGTGGTTCGATTGCGCTGTCAATATAGCCGGGCCGGGCGATGTCAATACCTTTGTCAATCTCACCGACCTGGCTGCCGAGCCCGCTTTCGTTTCCAAGTGGTTCTTGCTGCCACCGGCCCGGGCCAAAGAGATGCTGGCAGTTTTGTTGACCGCCATAAATGGAGACAAGAAGGTGATTGCGGTTGTCGACCCCGAAAGCTCGCCTTACCCGGTAATCAGGGAACTCTATCTCAAGGCCAGGTAGAGGGGACCTGTTATTCGGTCTTATAGGCCGCCCGTAATCCACCCCAATGCCGTCCCTGGATGAAAATCGGGGCTGAAATGTCTTTCATCATGACGAATTTGCCCCCTCCCATATCTCTGCGGTAGGCCTGGAGGAGGAAATCATTGTTGTTGCGGCCGGCAGCCAGTCCGACCCGGTCATTGAACATTCTCTTGTTGCGGCAGTTGGCGGCATTCCATTCCGGGTCATTGGGCCGTTGTGGTTGGGAATATTTGCGGTTGTGGACCGGCAGGTAGCCGTTGGTGTCGACACAGACGACAAAAATCAGGTTGGGTTCCTTTTCCAGCAAAGCTTCCTGAAAGCGGGGCAATACGGTTTCGAGATAGGCGGTGGCCCGGGTGGTAAACTGTTGCGGATTGCTGCCGGGGACTTCCTGATAGTCCTGATCGAAGAGGCTGTCGAGCGCTATCTTGCCCTGCTGCACCTCCTCGGTCAGAAAATCGCCTATCTTTTTTGCAGTCTGTTTGACTCCCCTGATATAGCGGCTGTCGCTGGTTTCAACCCCGAGCTGATTGGTGTTGTGGATCAGTCCCTCGCCGAAATCACGTAGGCGGTTGAGCTGTTCCCGGGATGAGTTGATGTTGTGACGGTTGCCCTCCAGACTCTGGTCAAGAGTCTGGAGCCCGCCGATCAGGGCCTCCACGCTCTGGGTGATGTTCTGAGTGTTGTTGCCGATACCGTCGAGTTCGTTTTTGACCCGGGTGATGGCGTCGGCAACCATTTCGAGAGCCGTGCCGATCTCCTGGGTTCCCTCTTGGGCTTTGAGGGAATCGCGGTTGCCCCGTTCACTTTCATTTTGCAGTTGCTTGATCTGGTTATCGAGATTGTCCAGAGTCTCGTCGATCTGTTTGGTGGCCTGGGCCGTCTGTCCGGCCAGGGTTTTGACTTCGCTGGCGACCACGGCGAATCCCCGGCCCGCCTCTCCGGCCCGGGCCGCTTCGATAGTGGCGTTCAAGGCCAGGAGGTTGGTCTGTCCGGCAATGGCCCTGATGCTCTGTGCCACCCGCCGGACCTCGCTTAAGGCCTGAATCAGGTTTTCCAGGGCTCCGGCGATCGATTGTACAGAGGTCGCCAGGGTGTTGATCTGATTGAGCGAGGTTTCCACCTGACTCCGGGAATTCTGCAGGTCCCGGTTGGCGGTGTCGACCACCTCGACACCGTTGGCAATGGCTTGATGGATCTCCTGGGTATTCTCTTCCATAACCGCGGCTACCTGCCGCAGGTTTTCAAACTCCTGTGCCTGCTGTTCGGTCTGGGTGCTGATGTCATCGATTTCTCCGGCGATATCGGCGATCTCGATAACCATCTTCCCGGCATCGTCGGCGACTTTCTTGATATGCTGGGAGATCTCCGGCGGGAACTGGAAATCCCGGATATCTTCGCTACTCATGGCAACAACTCCCTTCTTTTAGGTTTTGGCGAATGGAGAATACCCTGTTTTACCAGAATTGCCTGCAATTTCCTTAAGTCATCTTGGGGTATTTTGTCAAGTCTTCTTTAGGCGTTGTGAATTTTGGGACAATAACTGCCTTGGTTGTTGGTAAACGTGGTTTTAATTGCCTGGTGGAAGTGTTGTGCGAAGGGACTGGAAATGAGGGGGTGACCTGAGGGAATAGCTTTCCGAAACAGCGAGTTCCAGGTTCAGAAACGGGCGGCGATCGGCATACGGCGGCCGCAGCCGAAGGCCTTGCTGGTGATTTTCAGTCCGGGAGGGGCCTGTCGTCGTTTGTATTCGTTACGATTGACGGCGTTGATGATCCAGGAGACGGTTGCCAGGGGGAATTTTTCCTGGCGGGCGATGGTTTCGGCGTCGAGGCCGTGGTCGATGTAGAGTTCCAGTACCCGGTCGAGGGTTTCGTAGGGTGGCAGGGAATCGGAGTCTTTCTGATCAGGTTTGAGCTCGGCCGACGGTTCCTTGGTCAGGGTGTTTTCGGGGATGAGTATTTTGTCGCGGTTCTGATAGCGGGCCAGCCTGTAGACCATGCCTTTGGGCAGGTCGGAAATCGGCGCCAGGCCGCCGCTCATATCGCCGTAGAGGGTGCAGTAGCCGACCGCCATCTCACTTTTGTTGCCGGTGGTCAGCAGCAGGCGGTTGAACTTGTTGGCCAGGGCCATCAGCAGGTTGCCGCGGATCCGGGCCTGGATGTTCTCCTCGGTGATATCGCTTTTACGGCCGGCGAACAGCGGAGCCAAGGTTTTCAGGTAGGTATTGTACAGTTCTTCGATTGAAACCGTATCGCAACGGATGCCGAGATTGGCGGCCAGAGCCTGTGAATCCTCGATGCTGCCGCCCGACGAGTAGGGCGAGGGCATGGTTACTCCCCAGACCTTTTCCGCTCCCAGGGCTTTGACCGCCAGGGTGCAGGTCAGGGCCGAATCGATGCCGCCGGAAAGGCCGATTACGGTTTTCTGGAAACCGCATTTGCGAAAGTAGTCGCTGATACCCAGTACCAGAGCCTCTTCGACCTGTTGCAATGGTTCCGGGGGCGTCAGCCCGGTCTCATTCCGCTTGCTCTGCTTCAGCTGGTCGAGATCACAAACGACAATTTCCTCTTTGAACTGGGCGGCCTGGAGGTGGATTGAACCCTGGTGGTCCAAAGCCAGGCTGCAGCCGTCGAAAATCAATTCATCATTGCCGCCTATCTGGTTGACCATCAACAGCGGCAATTTCCAGCGTTGACACTGCCGGGCCAGGGTTTGGGTGCGGATCTTCTCCTTGCCGAGGTAGTAGGGCGAAGCGGAGAGGTTGATCAGCAGGCTGGCTCCGGCCTGGCTCATCTTTTCCAGGGGGTTGGTGTCGTACTGCAGAGGTAGCGGGGCCAAGGGGTCATTCCAGGCGTCTTCACAGATGGAGATGCCTAAAATCTCATCACCGAAGGGGCAGACCGAGATCCTGGCCGCTGGTTCGAAATAGCGGGTTTCATCAAAGACATCGTAGGTCGGCAGCAGAGTCTTGGCCTGGCTGAAAATGATTTCGCCTCTTTCGACCAGAACCGCACTGTTCTGCAGCCGGCGGCCGCAGGTTTTCGGGTTGCGGGTCACGGCCCCGGTCAGGACCGCGGTTTCGGGATGGGCGGCGCTGAGCCTTTTCAGCTTTTCCAGGATTTCGTCACAGCGCCGGGTGAAGGATTCGAGTTCCAGCAGATCCCGGGGCGGGTAGCCGGTCAGGAAGAGTTCCGGCAGGACCAGCAGGTCGCATCCATCTCTGCTGGCCCGGTCCAGAGCCGCGGCCAGCTTTTCCAGGTTGCCGTCGAGATCGCCGACGGTGGGGTTGAGTTGGGCCAGAGCGATTTTCATGCTGCTAGAGTTTCAGGGCCCGGTGCAGGGCGACCAGAACCAGAGAGTGACGTAACTCTCCGCTCTTGATCATCTTGGCCAGGTTGTCTTTGCCGGTCGTGAAAACCTTGATATCCTCCCCCTCGTCGAGTTGTGTCGAATGATCCTGGACCACGTCTTCGACAAGCCAGTGATGACAGAGATTGTCGAGGATGGCCGGGTTGGGTTCACTGGCCCCGAGATAGGTCCATTTGCCACCCGAGAAACCGGTCTCTTCCGTCAGTTCCCGTCGGGCGGCGGCTCCATGTTCTTCTCCACCATCGACCACGCCGCCGGGGATTTCAATAGTCACTTCACCCCGCCCGAAGCGGAACTGTTTGACCAGCACCACCTCTTTTTCCGGAGTCAGGGCGACGACATTGACCCAGTCCCGTGATTCCAGAATCAGGCATTTCAGTTCGCAGTTGTTGCGCGGATTGAGGCGCCAGTCGAAGCGGCTTTTGAAAACCCGAAGATCGGGGCCGGGTTCCTGACGAAGCAGTTTCCAGGGGCGGGGATCGGGTGAATTTGACATGAGAATTCAGAACAGGGTTGGTTGCCGGGGCTGGCCCGATTCGATGCCGGGGAAGCGAATCGGGTAGTTGCCGGTAAAGCAGGCGTCGCAGAAGCTGTGGTTGACGTCGACCGCTTCGTTCAAGGCTTTGGCACTGATGTAGCCGAGGGAATCGGCGGTGATGTAACGGCGGATATCCTCGACCGAGTGACTCGAGGCGATCAGCTCCATCCGGGTCGGGGTATCGATCCCGTAGTAGCAGGGGAAATCAGTTGGCGGCGAGCTGATGCGGACATGGATCTCCTTGGCCCCGGCCTCGCGGATCATCTTGATGATCTTGCGCGAGGTCGTGCCCCTAACGATTGAGTCGTCGATCACCACGACCCGTTTGCCTTTGAGAATGCTCTTGATGGCGTTGAGCTTGATTTTGACCCCGAAATGGCGGATCGACTGGCTCGGTTCGATGAAGGTGCGGCCGACGTAGTGGTTGCGGATCAGGCCCATTTCCCAGGGCAGGTCGAGTTCCTGGGCGTAGCCGATGGCAGCCGGGATTCCGGAATCGGGCACCGGGATCACCATGTCGGCTTCGACCGGATGTTCCCGGGCGAGTATCCGGCCCAGCTCTTTGCGGATTTCATAGACCGTATCGCCGAAAAGGATGCTGTCGGGCCGGGCGAAATAGATATGTTCGAAGATGCAGTTGGCTGGTTTGTGGGGCGGAAACGGATGGTATGATTTGAGCCCCTGTTCAGTGATGACCAGGATCTCACCGGGTTCGATCTCGCGGATGAATTTAGCCTCGACCAGGTCGAAGACACAGGTTTCGGAGGCCACGATCCAGGTTTCGCCAACCTGTCCCAGGACCAGGGGGCGGATGCCGTAGGGATCCCGGGCCGCGATCAAGCGGTTATGGGTCATGAACAGCAGGGAGTAGGCCCCGGAAACCTGCTTGAGCGCATAGGCGATACGTTCGATCAGGGAATCCTCGGGGTATTGGGCGATCAGATGCATGATCACCTCGGTATCCATCGAGGATTGAAAGATCGCGCCTTTCTCAACCAGATCGCGTTTGATAAGCTCGGCGTTGACCAGGTTGCCGTTGTGGGCCACGACCAGGGTGCCGTGGGCGTAATTGATGAGAAACGGCTGACTGTTGCTTAGAAGGCTGGCTCCGGTGGTCGAATAACGGACGTGACCGATGGCGAGGTTGCCTTTGAGCCGCGCGATGGTCTCCCGTGGGAAGATATCCGAGACCAGGCCCATAGCCTTGTGAGAGTAGAACTCGGTGCCGTCGGTCGAGACGATGCCGGCACTCTCCTGGCCCCGGTGTTGCATGGCGTAGAGTCCGAGATAGGAGAGGTTGCTGGCCTCAGGATGGTTGAAAACACCGACTATTCCACACATATCAGAACTTGCGGGGCAAACGCCTTGAAGGCGGCTGCCCCATCCAACCTCCTGTGTCTTGATGGATTTCTATGAAACGACGAATCTAACCCGAAAGCGGCGATCAATCCAGCTGGTTCATGGTCCAGATGCCGCAGGGACAGATCGCAGCACAGAAGCCGCAGCCGATACACTGGTTTTCATCGACCACGTATTCGAAGCCGCCGTCTTCGGTTTCGATGCGACTGATGGCCTGACGGAAACAGGCTTCCTCGCAGGTGCTGCAGTCCCGGCAGGTGCCGCAGGAAAGACAGCGCAGAGCCTCGGTAT
>JAADEO010000184.1 GCA_013153415.1 Deltaproteobacteria bacterium | reverse complement strand
GAGAGGGCTGCGAGGCTCAATCCGGCGGTCCGGGTCGAAACCGCGGCCGTTGCTTTCCAGGATCCCGCCGTGGAATCGCCGCTTAACGCCTGCAGCCTGGTTTTCGATGCCCTCGATACGATCGCTGCCCGCCTCGAGCTGGCCCGCCTCTGCCGGAGACTGGATCTTTTCCTGATCCACGGCGCGGTCGAGGGCTGGTACGGCCAGGTCGCTTCGATTCCACCCTCCCGGGAAATCCTGGAACAGGTCTACGCGATTGCCGAGGAGGGCCCTGCGTCCATGAATATGGCCCCCGCCGTCAATGCCATCGCCGCTCTGCAGGCGGCCCGGGGATTGCGGCTTCTGCTGGGCGAAGATCTCGCGTCCACCGGGACCTTTCTCGATCTCGGCGGCCCGGAACTGGAGAACTGGGAGTGAGGGACTTTCTCAAGGCGGCCCTGACCCCGCAGATGCTGGTCTCTTTTCTCATGGGGTTCGCCTGCGGCCTGCCCCTGCTCCTGACCATCACCCTGCTCCAGGCCCGGATGCAGGAGGCCGGGGTCGATCTCAAGGTCATAGGTCTCTTTTCGCTGGTCGGTCTGCCCTATACCCTGAAATTCCTCTGGGCCCCGGTCATGGACCGCTACACCCCGCCTTTTCTCGGTCGGCGGCGGGGCTGGCTGCTGGTCTTCCAGATCCTGCTGATGGTGGCGATCGCCGCTTTAGGGTTCGTCGAGCCCCGGGCCGATCCCGCCCTGTGCGCCCTGTGCGCCTTTTTCGTGACCTTTTTCTCCGCTTCGCAGGATATCGTCGTCGACGCCTACCGGCGCGAGGATCTCAGCAACCGCGAACTCGGACTGGGCTCCTCCCTCTACGTCAACGGCTACCGGGTCGGGATGCTGGTCGCCGGTTCCGGCGGACTGATTCTGGCCGACCATATCTCTTTCGGCAACGTCTACCTGGTAATGGCCGGACTCATGCTGGTCGGAATCCTGACCACCTTGTGGGCCCGGGAGCCCGAAGTCGCGGAAGGGACGCCGACCAGTTTCCGGGAGGCGGTGATCGGTCCCTTTCTCGAATATTTCAGTCGGCCCGGAGCCCTGCTGTTGCTGCTGTTCATCCTTTTTTACAAGATCGGCGACCAGATGGCGACGACCATGACCATGCCATTCTACCTCGAGCTCGGTTTCACCAAGACCGAGATCGGCACCGTGGTCAAGCTCTTCGGGTTCTGGGCCACGATTTCGGGCGGCCTGGTCGGTGGTTTTCTGATGCTGCGCCTCGGCATCTACCGTTCGTTGTGGATTTTCGGAATTCTCCAGGGGATTTCGACCACCGGTTTCGCGATCCTGGCCCATCTCGGTCCGAGCCTGCCGGGGCTGGCCGGGGCCGTGGCGGCCGAGAATTTTTCCGGCGGCATGGGCACCGCCGCCTACGTCGCCTTCATGGCCGCCCTGACCAACAGGAGATTCACCGCCACCCAGTACGCCCTGCTCTCGAGCCTGATGGGCATCCCCCGGGTCCTGGCCGCGGCCCCGACCGGTTACGCGGTCGAGTTGCTGGGCTGGAGCCCGTTTTTCATCTTCTGCGCCCTGGCCGCGATTCCGGGACTGCTGCTGCTCTGGAAAGTCGGTCCTCAGACCGATTGATGGCTTTGTAAAAAGTCCACCTGCTTCGCACCCCAAGAGTACTTCCTCGCTACACTCGGGGCGTTGCCACGAAAAGTCTTCGTCACTGCGGCGTACTTCTGTGTACGCCTCATTCCTTAAGCTTTTCGTTGAATCTTTTGGACCTCGCAACTGGAGCTTTTTGGTACCTCACAGGTTATTTTCTGCACAAAAAAATAAGAAAAAATCAGCAGAAAATGTTCTGATAAGAGTACTGATTTGCGGGCCGGGAAGCCCGTTTGAGTTGGGGAATTTGTCCCCGCATTACTGTGCCATCCTGTTTTTTCGAAACGAGTTGTTGCGGGATCGTCAACTGATTAAACACTTGCTCTAATCCTGCATCTTGATTAACTTGTATCCATGTGCGGAATTTGCGGTATAATTTCCCGGCGGCGGCCGGTTGCGGAGATCCGGTCGCTTCTTGAGAGGATGAACCGGCTCCAGGCCCATCGCGGGCCCGACGACGAAGCCTGCGCGGTTTACGAGGCCGGCCCGGTCCGGGTCGGTTTCGGATTCGTGCGCCTGGCGATCCTCGATCTCGAAACCGGGATGCAGCCGGTTGGGGATGGCGATGGCAGCGCCCTGGTCTGCAACGGTCAGCTCTACAACTACCTGGAGCTGAAAAAGGAGCTCGACGGGGTCGACTGGCGCACCCGGGGCGACGCCGAGGTCGCCCTCCAGCGCCTGCGCCGGTTTTCCCCGGAGCGGGCGCTCAATGATTTCAACGGCATGTACGCCGGGGCCTTCTATGATGCGCCCGGCCGCCGGTTGGTGCTTTTCCGCGACCGTTTCGGGATCAAGCCGCTCTACTACCGTGAACTCGACGGCGAATTGAGTTTCGCTTCCGAGATCAAGCCGCTGCTGGCTCTCGGCCCGGCTCCGGTGCGGGAGGAACTCTTTCCCACCCTGCTGACCTATCGCTACCTGCCCGGCGAAGAGACCATCTTCGCCGGTATCCGGCGCCTGCCGCCGGGCTCGTTCCTGGTCTGCGATCTCGAATCCGGTGCTTTCCGGGTCGAGAACTACTGGCAGAATCTTTTTCCTCCGCTGATCGGTCCGGAGCGTGAAATCTCTCTCTATGAAGCCCGGGAAGAGTTTCTGGAACTCTTTTTCGACGCCGTCAGCCTGCGTCTGCGCTCCGATGTCGAGGTCGGCAGTTTTCTTTCCGGCGGCATCGATTCGGCCGCGGTAGCCGCGGCCGCGGCCCTGCGGGTGCCGGATCTCTCGCTCTTTACCATCGCTTTCAGGGAGGCGGTCTACAACGAACTCGACGTGGTCAGGGATTTTCTCGCCGCCCGGGAACAGACCTTCGCCGGAACCCGGCACCACAGCGCTTTCTGCGGACCGGAGTCCCTGGCCGGACTTCCGCAACTGATCCGTTCTCTCGAGGAACCGATCTTTCTGGGCGCGGTCCTGCCCACCGACCAGGTCTGTGAAACCGCCTCGAAGCGGGTCAAGACCGTGCTCACCGGCGAAGGCGCCGACGAGATCTTCGCCGGTTATCGCAAGTTCCTGGTCGAGATGGCGGCGATCCGCTACCGGCAGGCCGGGTCCCGGGAGCGGGATGAGCTGGAAAGGGCCTATCCGGAGCTCAAGGACTATCTCGCCCGGCGGGCCGCCGACCCCCTGGCCCGCTACATCCAGAGCGAGGCCCTTTTCAGTCCGGCCGAGCTGGACCGGTTACTGGTGGGCCGGAAAGCGGAAATCCCGATCAGAGGGCTTGAGGAGCTGGGTGCGGCTCCCCGGCTTACGGGTCGGGAGCATCCCCTGAACGCGGCTCTGGCGGTCGAAAGCCGCTGCCGTCTGCCCGATTACGTGATCCTGCGTCTCGACAAGCTCTCGATGCGCCATTCGCTCGAGACCCGGACCCCGTTTCTCGACTACCGGCTGGCCGAGTTCGCGGCCCGGCTGCCGGTCTCTTTCAAGATCAACCTGGCCGAAGGCCGGGAGAAATATCTCTGTCGCCGGGCTTTTTCCGCCTCCGGCCTGCTCGATAATGAGACCGCCTGGCGGCGCAAACAACCCTTCACCAGCCCCCTGGCCGACTGGCTCGCCGACCGGAAGAAATGGCCCGAGGAGGTGGCCGAGGCCCTGGCCGGCGGCATGATCGCCCGGCACGGAATCCTGGATCCGGCGATGGTGGCCGAACTGACCCGGCGGGTGACCACCGCCGGAGTCGGTCCCGCCACCCTGGTTTCGGGCGCCGACCGCCTTTTTGCGGTGCTGGTTTTCACCTTGTGGTACGAGGAGTTCGCCTGTGGATGAAAAAAGTATTTCCGGTCCCCCGGCCGGAATGGTGGACGAGTTCAGTGAAAAACTTCATAATTACCTGGCCCGTAACCTGGTGCCCGGTCCCCTGACCTACGGTTTCGAATACGAATTCCTGCCGGAAGAGGAGATGACCCCGGCAAGGGTCGCCGAGGTCGCGGGCCTGTTGCCGAAGCTGGGGTTCAAGCTGCTCAACGAAGGCGATTACGGGGCCGGCGACGGCCTCCATATCGATTTCGAGCCCGGCGGTCAGCTCGAATACGGTTCGCCGCCGCTGCTGGCAGACGACCGGGAGCGTTTCACCGGGCTGCTGGAGCATATCGAGACGACCAATCGCGAGATCGAAAAGCTTTGCGGGGTTCGCTACCTGGCCCGGCCTTTTATCGCCGGCCGCCGCGAGGCGCCGCTCTGCCTGACCAGTCCGCGCTACCGCAACATGCACGCCCTGTTTACCGAAAACGGCGGTCGCGGCCGGGAGATGATGAAGGCCACGGCCTCGATCCAGCTCCATGTCAGATTGCGCGATTTCCGCGAGATGGTGCCTCTGTTTACATTGTTGCTCGGTCTCTCCCGCGATCCCGACTATGCCATGTCGGCCGAGCGCCGCGCCATCTGGGACCGGACCGAGCCTTCGCGCTGCCTGCTGCCTGAGATTCCGCTGCCCTGCGGGGAGATGGAGCTGCTCCGGCATCTGGTCGCCCACGCCCTGGCGGCGCTCGACCTCGATCTGAAGCTGCCTTTCTGGCAGTGCGAAAAAGCGGCATTCGCCGATTTCCTGGTCCACCTGACCACTATTTTCACCGATGTCCGCCTCAATCTCAAGGGGCCGACCTTCGAGCTCAGGACCATGGACAGCCTGCCGGCGGAACGTTTCCAGCGGAGATGGCAGCGGTTTGTCGATGAAGTCGAAAGGATGCTGAACCGATGACGCGGCAACCGGTTGATATGGGTGAGGGCCGGGTCCTGACCGTGCTTTTCAGGCTCGGGGCTCCGGCCATGATCTCGATGTTTTTCGAGACTCTCTACGCCCTGGTCGATACCATTTTCGTAGCCCGTCTCGGCACCATTCCGCTGGCGGCGATGTCGCTGGCCATTCCCCTGCTTTTTCTGGCCATGGCCCTGGGCAAGGGGGTCGCGATCGGTTCTTTGAGCGCCATGAGCCATGCCCGGGGCGCCGAGCGGCCGGAGCGGGCGAAATTGACGGCCGCAGCCGCCTGGCCCCTGGTCCTTCTGCTGATTTCACCCCTGGTGCTGCTCGCCCTGCCGGTTTGCAACCGCCCCCTGTTCGCTCTTTTCGATGCCGATCCCGTGCTCCTGAGGGAAACTGCGGCCTATACCCGCTGGCTGGCTTTGAGTTTCCCTTTCCTGGCCTTCGCGATGCTCTGCGAGGGAATTCTGTTCAGTTACGGGGACACGAAAACCCCGATGCGGGCAATGGTTTTCGGTAATCTCGTCAACATGGCTCTCGATCCCCTGCTGATTTTTTCCTGCGGTCTCGGGGTCGCGGGGGCTTCGCTGGCCTCATTGATCGGCTGGGCCCTGTCCGGAGCCATCATGTGGCTGGCCCTGCGCCGTCACGACCGTGACCGGCCGGGCCTGATTCCCACCGCCGACCGGCGCCGGGCCTGGCCGGAGATCATCTCTCTGGGTTCGCCGGCCGCACTCTCGATGCTGATCGTGCCGTTGTCGGCGGCCGGGCTCAACTGGCTTCTGGCCTCTTTCGGTCCGGTCTATGTCGGAGCCTGGAATCTCAGCGCCCGGATCGAGCAGATCCTGATCCTGCCGCTCTACGGGCTTTCCAGTGCCTTGATACCCTTCATCGGGTTCAATCTCGGTCGCGGTCAACATGAGCGGATCCGGGCCGGCTGCCGGACGGCGCTTTACGGTTGCTACCTGCTCCTGGTGCCGATGGTCCTGCTCTTCTGGTTCGTGCCGGAACATCTGATCGGGATTTTCCGGCCCGCGGCCGGGGTTCTTACGGCCGGGGCTTTTGCCCTCAAGGCGGTCGGTCCCGGCTATCTCTTCACCCCTTTCGAACTGATCCTGACCGGTCTTTCCCAGGGGCTCAAGAAACCTCGTTATTCGCTGATGATAAATGCCTTGCGCCTGCTGGCGCTGCGTCTGCCGCTGGCCTGGATATTCTCCCGTTTCTGGGGAGCGTACGGGGTCTATATCGCTCTGTCGGTCTCCTTCGCGATTTCGGGCCTGGCCAGCCTGGGCCTGATGCGCCGATTGTTGGGGAAGGTTTCAGATTAAGAAATTCAAGCGGTTCGCGAACCGTGAACCGTCCATATCGGAGGATGTGATACGATGATCGCTTTTTTCGTCTCTCTT
>JAADEO010000029.1 GCA_013153415.1 Deltaproteobacteria bacterium | reverse complement strand
AAACACCCTAACCAGGTCCGGGCCGCCAAGATGGCGGGCGACGACCTCGGCCATGACATCGCGGAAATCGAGGCTTTGGGCCAGATAGCGGCCCCGGTAGAGATTTTCCGGGGCCAATCCCGGCCACTCTCCATAGATCCCGCCCCGGACCCGACCGCCGAGCACGAACCAGGCCCCGGCATTGCCGTGGTCGGTGCCCCGGGAACCGTTCTCCCGGGCCGTACGCCCGAACTCGGTCATCGTCAGCAAAACCACGTCATCGATCAAAGAACCGAGATCGGTGTAAAAGGCTCCGATGCCGGCGGCGAACTCCTGCAGACGGCGCGACTGGTACCCTCCCTCCTGGGCCCCGCCCTGATTGGAGTGCGTATCCCAGCCCCCGATATTCAGGGCCGCTACCTCGAGACCGACCCCGTCCTTGATCAGCATCGCCGCCTGCTTGAGCTGACGGCCGTAGGCCGAGTTGGGGTATTCGGCCCCGTTTTCCGGTTCATAGCCGTCGGGATCGAGCGACTCCAGGAAATCGAGATTGTCGAAAAGGATGTTGCCCTGCGCGTGCAGAAGCCGGCGGTTGACCTGACCGGACGCTGGCTCCTGGGCGTAGACCCGACGCAAACGATCGCGGAAGAGATGGGCGTGATCGTCACCACCGAAAGCGAAATCACCGAGGTCGTTAAAAGTCGCAACACTGGCCTCACCGCGCAGGGAGTGAGGCATCTCATTACCGAAGCCCACGGCCCGCAAGGGTATCGCCGCACCGGGATTGCCAACCAGATAGCGGCTGAGCCAGCCGTCGTAAAGTTTGCTCCGGGCCCCGCTTTCGATAATGATCTCGCTGTCGAAATGGGAACGGTTGCCGTCGGGATAATGGACCGCCGGCAACACCGCCAGGCGGCCCTGCTGAAAAATCCCGTGGAGCGGAGCGAGACTCGGGTGGAAACCGAAGAAACCGTCGAGATCGAGGGCCGGCCGCACCTCGCCCCCGCTGCCGGGAGCCGGAATCGCAATCGTCGGCCTGAGATTGTAATATTCACTATCCCCGTAAGGAACCACGACATTGAGGCCGTCACAACCACCCCGCTGGAAGATGACGACCAGGGTTTTGCCGCGGGCCGCGGCCCGGACCGCAGGCCGGCACCGGGACCAGGGATCGCCGTAAAGAAAGGTCGCGGCGGTCAAACCTCCGGCGGCCAGACCGCGTAGAAAATCTCTCCGTTTCATGACTTGCTCCTGTTATCCCTGCCGGTCATTGCGGATTTGAAAAACCAGAAAACATTCCATTTCCAACCTGGAATGGCCCGCTCGGAACCGGGCTGTCTACTGCAGTTGGTAGGCCGGAAAACTCAAGATGGTGGCGGTCAACTCGCGCAGCCGCGCCTCGGCATCTGGCTGGTTGATATCGAAGGTGATCGTCTGGTTGTCGGTGAGAATGGCGGTCGCCAGTTCCCACTCCAGCCGGGTGTAATCATTGCCCAGCAGAAGTTCGAAGAGATAGCCGACAATGCCCGGTGCGGTCTCGTAACCGCGATTCCTGAAAAAACCGTTGAGATCGACATAACAGACTCGGGTCGAATCACGACGCTCATTGAAAGCGACAGCGTTGATGAACAGCAGACGCTGGAGAAGCTGGTCGGAATTGACCCACTTGTCGCCGGTCTCGGGCCAGCCGGTCGGCAGGGGATAGTAGAACGACCGCATACCCATACCGTCCATGGCGTAACGCAGGTGACGGGCCACCGGAGCCACGGGCAGATTGCGCAGCAGGCCGGCCACCAGTTCGAGCGGGGTCTTGACCTTGTTGTGAAAATATTCGGCCCGGCTGAACTCGGGCAGATGGATAATCAGCGAGACCACGGCGGCGATATCGCCGCCACTGCCGAGGAAGACCTCGGCCACTTTCCCGATCAGTTCCGGCAAGGGTTCGTCGGTAAGAAAAAACTGCAACAGCTTCTTACTGATGAAACGGGCGGTTGCGGGATGACGGGCGAGAATATCGATGACCTGATAGCCATCTTCGACCCCCTGACCGGCCGGCAGCACTTCTCCAAGTACAACCTTTTCCCCGAAATCGTGCCGGTACTCGGAGAATTCGAATTCACCGTCATGCACCCGCCAGCCGGTAAAGGCCCGGGCCACCTCGACGATATCGGCCTGGGTGTAGCCGCCGTCGACCCCCATGGTATGCAGCTCCATGATCTCCCGGGCGTAGTTCTCGTTCGGAGCCTGCCTCCGGTTGGAGACATTATCCAGGTAGTAGAGCATGGCCGGGCTGGTAGCACTGATGGTCAGCAGATCCCGAAACCGGCCCAGGGCGTTTTCGCGGAAGAGTCGGTTCTCCCTGAGTTCATATTCGATCCGGCCGTGCTTGGAGATATCGGTGTTGAAATGGTTTTCCCAAAACCAGGTCATCATCTCCTGCAATTGCCGGAAACTGTACGCGGCATACACCACCTGGTAGCTGGTCATTTCGTAGCGTTTTTCCGGTTTCCAACCACCCAGAGCCTGCTCAAAGGCCGAATTATCAACCGTTTCCGGGTGCAACTGACGTTCGAAAAAGGCCTCGGGACCGATACGGCGGACCTCCTCCAGCAGCGCCGGCGTCGCCCCGAAGGTAATGCGGTTAAGCAGCTGGACGGGATTCAGGTCGGCGGCGGCCACCTGCAATCGAACCCGGGCATGACCCTCGTTCCCGGGCCGGTCGGCGGCGACCAACCGGAGTTCAACCGTTTGGCCGGCCGTCAGCCGCTCTTTGGCGACGTTCAGGGTCCAGCGCCCGGTCACGGCCACCGGAAGGTTTTCGGCCACCACCTGAGAACCGGAAAGCGGATCGACGAGAACCGCCCGCAGACTGGTGACGCCGGTGTTGTCGACGGCATAACCGGAAACCATGAAACCGCTGTCGAAAACCGTATCGTTGTCGGCCTGGGAGGTGATTTTCAGCTCCGGCGCCTGGTTATCGACAATCACATCCAGTTCGACAGTCGCCAGCATTTCGTTGTAGGCGCTATCCACCACTCGGGCAGTGAGTTCCACCGTCTGCCCGGCACTGATGGCGGCGGCCGGAACCTCGCAACGCCAGTGACCGGTGACGGGATTGTACTGGGCCGGCAGCGGCCGGGAACCGGGTCCGGGATTTCCCACTATGATTTCGACCCTCTCGACCGCCCGGTCATCGGTGGCCCGGCCCTCCAGGATGAAGCCGACATCACTGACCAGCGACCGGTTTCGCGGACTGTCGATATTGATCCAGGGCGGTTTGAGATCAGGGCGATATGGGGCGACACCGGGGGTAACCGCAAAAATCATCTCCCCCTCCACCGTCACCCAGGGGCTGTAATATTTCTGGCCCTCGTTGAAAGGGTCGTAGGCTTTGATCACGTAAACCCTACCCTGCCCCAAGCCAGGAAGATCGAAAATCACCCGGCCGCCGGTATCGGTCGTACCACTTTTACGCCAATGCAGTTTACCATCGGAACTTTTTTCATATACGACCAGTTTACGATCCACCAGTGGCATCCCGGAAACCGCATCTACCAGGGTGACCGGCAGGGTTCCGACCCGGAAAGTGAACTCGCCGGGCTGGTTGAGATCGGGGCTGTAAACCGTGCCGCCGTTGTAGGGTCGACAAGAGAAAACGTAGCTCCGCCCCTGCCCCAGGCCGTTAAGATCAAAAACCGCCCGCCCCTGATCATCGGTGGTCCGGCTCGCCGCCCATTTGAGCTTGCCGGTGGCCAGACGTTCCGCCGCCGTCACCTTGATACCGGCCAGAGGGGCTTGGCTGAGCCCATTGACCAGGGTCACGGTCAACGGCCGGTTGCCGACCACGAAGGTAAAACGACCTTCCGCAGCCACCGAGCCCGAAAATTTGCCACTGCCGTCAACCGGGCTATTGGCATACAGCACATAATCGCGAAAGGGTTCGAGATCGAAACGGATCACACCCCGGCTGTCGGTTTTTCCGGAAGCGACCCATTTCAATTTGCCGTCGGCCAAGCGCTCTTTGACCGACACCTTGTAATCAGACAACCGGGTACCGTCGGCTCCGCTGACCGCGGTGACCTCGAGTTTGCCGACCCGGAAAATGTATTTTCCGGACTGGACGAGATCATCACTGTAGGAGGTGATCTGGTTGAACACCCGGGCATAGAGAACATAGACCCGACCCCGGCCGAGCCCTGCGAGAGCGAAAACCGCCTGGCCCTGATCGTCGGTGGTCCGGCTTGCCACCCATTTGAGCTTGCCGGTGGTCAGGCGTTCCGCCGCCGTCACCTTGATACCCTGCAAACGCTGACCTGTGAGCCCGTCGATCAGTACGACATCTAACGAAGCCAGATCGATGGAGGGTGGGGTTACGGCCGGAGAATTGAGAGGAAAGAAGAAAAGGGAAAGGAAAAGACAGAGAATGAGGCAGAGGGTTGGTGGAAATGCCCCTGCCGGGTGAGGTGGATGGCCGAACGGCCTCACTTTCCGGGGCCGATGGGCGGAGAAAGCTGCCATAACGATTTCTCCCTGGTCCTTGGGCCGGGGTCTACATAAGCGACCCGGCGGGGTTACTCATGGTAAAAGGATTGAGCAAGTATCAGGCCAGGAAAGACCTCCTGAAAATTGAAATTCTCCAGGAGGGACAAAAAAGATAATGATGTTTTATCTGTAGGAAAGAGAGGAACCGGCAGGCCACCGTTCCGTAGCATCCGGCAACGGTGGCCGGCCGGTTACATTACTGTGACTGGGTATCACTTTTCCGACTCGCCAGATACTTGATGATCTGGCTGGGTTTGAGCTTACGACTGGCCGGACCGGTGCGGATATAAAACTCCTCGACATCACCCTTCTTGAGGAAAGCCGGATTTTCCGAAAGTCGGCAGCGGATCTCAACCACCTTCCGGCCTTCCACCTCGATGATCGCGAAATGGATGTAGCGGGAGAACTCGAGCCCGATATGGGTGCTGATCAGACTGTCGATGTGGCGCAGACATTTGTCGTCATTGGTAAAATTGTCACGTTCGATCCCGGCGATGGTGCCGTCGTCCTCGACCCCGATCAGCAGTACCCCGCCCTCGGTGTTGAGGAAACCGACCACCCCCTTGAGCCAGGCGATCTCGATCTCCTTGCCGGCCCGGTTTTCACGGAGATTCCAGCGTACCGTCGACTTGAATTCCAGGCGTTCACTCTCGCCAGCCCGGATCAGCTCCCGGATCCGGGCGGCGGGGTCATCGAGCGAGGCTTCGCGGGCCAGTTCATCATTGACCAGACGCCGGTTCTCCCGGTGCAGAGCCTCGAGCGAGGCGACATGGCGTCGGACCAGATAGAAGGAGAGCAGAAAGAGAAAACTGCCGGCAATAAAGATGCTGAGAGGAATCCAGAAGAATGAGACCCGGTAGGATGCGATCTGGAGAATATCCTTCTCCGGAATCAGGACCGCGAGCCAGAGATGGCGACCACCTATCTTAAGGGGCACGAAACCAGCCCACCAGGTTTTCCGATCCACCCGGAAGGAGAAAACCTGCTCCTCGGAAATCCGCTCCCGCTGCCATTTTTTCAAGGCCTGGCCGAAACCCATATCGATCAGTTTCTCAACCGGCGGCAGGCCCTTCCTGACCATTCCCGGGGCATCCGGCGGCAGACCCAGGATCCGGTTCTCATCGGAGATCATGAAGGCCCGGCCCGCCGGTCCGAGATCGAGTTCCGAGGTCCAGGCCAGCAGGTCGCTGATGAGAACATCGAAAGCGACCACATATTTCAAGCCGGATTTTTCCCCGGCACTCCATTTCTGGGCCGCGGTAACCCCGATATGGCCATTGGAGAAAAAACGGTAGGGAGGCGTCCAAAAAACTTCATCCGGGTTGGTGATCGCCATGCAGCCTTTGAACCAGGGCCTTTGGCGGGGATCGTAGTCGCTGGGCACCAGTTTTCCAGGTCCTGGCTCGGACCCGTCACGCCAGCTCCGTTCCAGGACCTTTCCCGGCCAGCGCCGGGGATCACAGCTACGGCTGAACCACTCATTTCCCTGGCGACGCAGGTAGTATTCCTGCCCGTCGGTGTTGGCGATGATCAGCGCGTGAATCTGCGGCAGACTCTTTAAAGTCGGCATGAAATAGAGATTTATCTTGGCACTGTCGCCGAGATCAACCTCCTGGTTCTTTCCCCACTCCCGGGCGATCTTGAGACTGGTGACGATAGGCTCACTGAATCGTTTGAACTCCACCTGTTTCTTGAAAGAGAGCTCAGTCACCCAGGCCCGGAAGAGACTGTCCTTGGCCTGCAGGGC
>JAADEO010000209.1 GCA_013153415.1 Deltaproteobacteria bacterium | reverse complement strand
GGGACAGCAACAGTAAAAGCTTGCTGGGAAAGATTCGCTTCAATCGTATCGGCCGGCTGATCCATTAGCTCCGCCCGAGCTTGGTACCGGTGGGAAATGAGAGATGAACGAAGAATTAAATCTGGAAATCTACGATACGGGCGACTGGCTGGTGGCCGCCTATGTAGGCCGACTTGATCTGCTGGTCAGAGAGCGGTTCTGCCAGCAGACCAGCGAGGCCCTGGAGGCCCGCCCTGAGGTCGGCCTGGTGCTTGATCTGTTCGGGGTGGAAGCGATCGATTCCTCCGGACTGGGGGCGATTTTCACCCTCTACAAACTGCTTACCGCCCGCAAAGCGCAGCTGGTTCTGGTTGCTCCTAATCATGAGGTTGCCGAGTTGTTGAAACTGACCCATCTGGACAAGGTGATTCGGGTCGAGGAGAATCTGGCCGCGGTTACCGGATAGGTCCGGCAAGAGGGAGGCATGGAAGAAAAACGGATTTGCGATGCCCGGGAGATGGATCGGATCCTGGAGAGGATGGCGGACGAGATTATCGCCCGCAACCGCAAGCATCCGAAACTGGCCCTGGTTGGCATCCTGAGCCGTGGTGTCTGTCTGGCCCGGCGTCTGCAGAGGCTTATCCGGGAAAAAAGCGGCCGGGATCTGCCCTTGGGGATTCTCGATATCACCCTCTACCGGGACGATCTTTCTCACGCTACCCACCATCCGGTTCTGCGCCAGACCGAGATTCCCTTCTCGCTCGATGATGCTACCGTGATTCTGGTCGATGATGTCCTCTACACCGGCCGTACGGTGCGGGCGGCATTGGATGGCCTGATCGATTTTGGCCGGCCCCGCAGTATCCAGCTCGCGGTTCTGGTCGATCGCGGCTGTCGGGAGTTGCCGATCGCCGCCGATTACGTCGGTATCGAGATCCCGGCCTCGCCCCAGGACCGGGTCATGGTTCGGGTCGAAGAGAGCGATGGTTTCGATTCGGTTTCGGTCGGTCCGAGAACGACCGCGGCCGGGGAGTAGGGCGATGGTTTTCAAACGCAAAGATCTGTTGGGAACCCGAGATCTGACGGCGGACGAGATCCGTAATCTGCTCGCCAGTGCGAACTCTTTCTTAGAGATCGCCGAGCGGCCTCTGAAAAAAGTACCGGCCCTGCGCGGCAAGACCGTTGTCAACCTTTTCTATGAACCCAGCACCCGGACCCGGACCTCATTTGAGATCGCGGCCAAGCGTCTGAGTGCCGATGCTATCAATATGAGTGCTTCGACCTCGAGCGTGGTCAAGGGAGAGAGCCTGCTCGATACGGTAGACAACATCCAGGCCATGGCTCCGGATATCATTGTCGTCCGCCATCGCCATGTCGGGGCCGCCCATCTGATCGCCGGTCATATCCGGGCCTCGGTGGTCAATGCCGGGGATGGGGCCAATGAACATCCGACCCAGGCTCTGCTCGACCTGCTGACCATCTCGCAGCACAAGAGTCTCGAATCCGGGCTCAAGGTCGCGATCATCGGAGATATCGCTCACAGTCGGGTGGCCCGTTCCAATATCTGGGCCCTGACTACTTTGGGGATCACCGTCCGGGTCTGCGCCCCGCCGACGATGCTGCCCCGGGAGATGGAAAAGATTGCCGGAGTCGAGGTTTGCCGGACCCCGGAAGAGGCCCTGGAAGGGGTTGATGTGGTGATGATGCTGCGTATCCAGTTGGAGCGTCAGGACAAACTGCTGTTTCCTTCGATCCGTGATTATGCCCGGATTTTCGGTCTCAATCGCCAGCGACTGGCCCTGGCGAAAGCGGATGCCATCGTTATGCATCCCGGACCGATGAACCGCGGGGTCGAGATCACTTCGGAAGTCGCCGACAGTGATCGGGCCGTGATCCTGAACCAGGTAAGCAACGGTGTCGCTCTGCGCATGGCGGTGCTGTTTCTGCTCGGAGGGCAGGGCTCATGAGTGAAAAAAACAGTATCCTTCTGAAAAATGGCCGCCTGCTCGACCCGGGGGCGGGGCGGGAAGGCCGCTATGATATCCTGGTCGAAGAGGGACGGATCAAAAAGGTAGCCAGCGAGATTTCATCCCCCGGGGTTGCGACTCTGGATGTCGCGGATTGCTGGGTGATGCCCGGGGCGATCGACCTCCATGTTCACCTGCGGGAACCCGGGTTCGAATACAAAGAGACGATTTTGAGCGGGGCCCGGGCCGCGGTGGCCGGGGGATTCACCTCGATCGCCTGCATGGCCAATACCAGTCCGGTCAATGATAACTCGTCGGTGACCCGCTTCATTCTCGAACAGGCGCTTGCGGCTCCGGCCCGGGTACTGCCGGTAGCCGCCATCAGCCGGGAAATGAGGGGGGAAACCCTGGTCGAGATGGGGGATCTGGTCGAAGCCGGGGCGGTAGCTTTTTCCGACGACGGCAAAACCGTGCCCAACTCCAAACTCCTGCGCCATGCCCTGGAATACGCTTCGCTGTTCGGCCGGCCCCTGCTCTGTCACTGTCAGGACAATGCCCTGTTCGCTGACGGCGTGGTGCACGAGGGTCTGGTCAGCGCCGCCCACGGTCTTCGCGGGATACCCTGTCTGGCCGAAGAGATCGATATCGCCCGGACCATTATGTTGGCCGAATATCTCGGGGTGCCGGTTCATATCTGCCACTTGAGTACCCGGGGCGGAGTCGAGCTGGTTCGGGCCGCCAAGTTGCGTGGGGTCAGGGTGAGTGCGGAGGTGACACCGCACCATCTTTTTTTAGACGAGCGGGCCGTGGCCGATCTGTCCTATAGCGAGGATCTGGATCAAAGATATCGTCCGGCTCAGTTGGTATACAATACCAACACCAAGATGAGTCCTCCCTTGCGTTCCGCCGCCGAT
Organism: Deltaproteobacteria bacterium; assembly: GCA_013153415.1. Lineage (GTDB taxonomy): Bacteria > Desulfobacterota > Anaeroferrophillalia > Anaeroferrophillales > Tharpellaceae > JAADEO01. Next base: position 3,418 of record JAADEO010000209.1, on the reverse strand, counting down.
GTCGAGGCGGTCCGCCAGGGGCTGGCCGATGGCACGATTGACGCCGTGGCTACCGATCATGCTCCTCACGAGGCGACGGAAAAAGCGGTTGAATACGACCTCGCCCCTTTTGGCGTGATCGGTCTGGAAACCGCACTGAGCCTGGTTCTGCACCTGGTCGACGAGGGGCTTTTGTCACCTCTGCAGATGGTTGAACGGCTCAGTCTCAATCCGGCCCATATTCTCAATCTGGATGACCGCGGCACCCTGGAGCCAGGGATGGCGGCCGATATCACGGTGATCGATCCGGATGCTGAGTGGGTGGTCGATCCGGAGAAGTTCTATTCCCGGGCCCGGAACACCCCTTTCGCCGGTTGGCGCCTCAAAGGCCGGGTGGTGAAAACCCTGGTTTCCGGCCGGGTGGTGTTTCCCTTTGATGGATAACCCTCGAATCAGATATTTACGAGTTCAAAATGACAGCTGAAATGATCAAAAGGGGTACCAGGGCGGTACTGCTGCTGGCCGATGGCACCCTTTATTCGGGCCGGGCTTTCGGGGCTGGCGGTGAAGTGGCCGCGGAAGTGGTTTTCAATACCAGCCTGACCGGTTACCAGGAGGTGCTTTCCGATCCCTCCTATTATGGCCAGATGGTGTTGATGACTTACCCCCATATCGGCAATTACGGGGTCAACGACGAGGACGTCGAATCGCGGCGTTGTTTTCTTTCCGCTTTCATCGTCAAGGAGTACTGTGACTATCCCAGCAGTTGGCGCAGCCGGGGCGAGATGGCCGAACTGCTGGCCCGGGACGGGGTTATCGGCCTGGAAGGAATCGATACCCGGGCCCTGACCCGGCATATCCGCACCGCTGGAGCCATGCCCGGAATCATCAGCACCGAGGATTTCGATCCGCTTTCGCTGGCCGCCAAGCTCAAGCAATGGCCCGGTATTGAAGGAGTCAATCTGGTCGACGGGGTTACTGTTGATAAAGCCTACGAATGGAAACAGAAAACCTGGGACCTGGAACGTGGTTACGCCGACGGCGAGATCGATGAGCGGCGGGTCGTGGTTTACGATTTCGGTATCAAGTATAATATTTTGCGGCTTTTGCGCGAGGTCGGCTGCCAGGTGACGGTGGTGCCGGCCACGACTCCGGCTGCTGATATCCTGGCGTTGCAGCCGGACGGTCTTTTTCTCTCCAACGGTCCCGGCGATCCCGCCGCCCTGGGAGGAATCGTCAATGAAGTGAAGAAGCTGGTGGGCCGGCTGCCGATTTGCGGGATCTGTCTGGGGCACCAGATTCTCGGCCAGGCTCTCGGGGGAAAAACCTTCAAACTCAAATTCGGTCACCACGGCAGCAACCATCCGGTCATGGACCTGACTACCGGCGAGGTCGAGATCACCTCGCAGAACCATGGTTTCTGCGTCGATACCGATTCCTTGGGCGGCGAGGTCGAGGTGACTCACATCAACCTCAATGACCAGACCGTCGAGGGGTTGAAGCACAAGAACTATCCCCTGTTCTCATTCCAGTATCATCCTGAAAGCTCGCCCGGGCCGCACGATTCGGCCTATCTTTTCAAGCGTTTCCGGCAGCTTATCGATGAAAATTGTGAAAACTGAAGCGGCCTTCTGAATAGAGGAGCCAGGAACGCTCATTCTCCCAGGCGCCGAGAAAATAGACGGTTTTTCCCGGTGGCCGGTGAAGAAAAAAGGTCTCCCGGCGTGGTTGATGGAAATGGCCGCAGATGATGGTTTCGACCTGTTTGTTTTTGAGAATTGCGGCACACCGGTTGTAGACTGCGGGAGGGATGATTTTTTTGTTGCTTCCGGAGTTGCGACTTCGGTGCGAGAGTCGGGCGGCGATCTTCCAGGTCAGGGTCGGGGGCAACAGCTCGATGAGGCCGGCGACCGGGCGGGAGCGGATGAGGGCCCGCCAGAGATGGTAGCCGTAGTCGTCGGGATCGAGATAATCGCCGTGGGTCAGGAAAATTTTTCGACCGTCGAGTGTGATCCGTTGATGGTCGGCGACACAGTCCCCCAGTTTCTCGAGGCGCGGGCCCAAAGCGAGTTCGTGGTTGCCGGCGAAAAAGGTCAGTTTTATGTCCCGGTCCCGGAGCTTTTCGAGAGCTTCGAGAACTGGTTCATAGACAGAGAAAACGGTTTTCTGGTAGCCGTACCAGAAATCAAAAAAATCGCCGAGGATGAAGAGGCGTTCAAGGTCATCTGGCAGGTGGTCGAAAAAGACGAGCAGGTCCCGAAAGCTGGGAGCTTCGGGGTCGCGGAGATGGGCGTCAGCCAGAAAAATCGCTTTCATGATCCGCAGGTAATAATGGAAACGGACTGTCTCGTCAAGCCGGATGAATGGTGTTGTCCGTCAATTGCCGGGCCCGGGTCCAGAGAGACGCACGGTGCCGCCCGGGTAGCTTCCGTTACCCGCGGAAGCGCTGAACCGCTGTATTGAATGCGGGGGTGAGCCCCGCAACCCAAACGGGCATTTTCGGCCCGCAAATAAGTGCTCTTTACAGAAACATTTTCTGCCGATGATTTTTCTTGTTTTTTTGTGCAGAAAATGACCTCTAAGGCACTAAATCAGGAAGAGAAAATTGCCGAAAAGAACTGATATCAAAAAAATAATGCTGATCGGCTCGGGTCCGATTGTTATCGGTCAGGCATGTGAATTCGACTACTCCGGAACCCAGGCCTGTAAGGCTTTGAAGGAGGAGGGGTTCGAGGTCGTCCTGGTCAACTCCAACCCGGCCACGATCATGACCGATCCCGAGTTCGCCGACCGGACCTATATCGAGCCCCTGACCGCCGAGATCGTCGGCCGGATCATCGAGAAAGAGCGTCCCGACGCCCTGCTGCCGACCTTAGGCGGTCAGACGGCGCTCAACATCGGTATCGAACTGGCCGAGAATGGTACCCTGGAGAAATACGGGGTCGAGATGATCGGCGCGACCCTGGAGTCGATCAAGAAAGCCGAAGATCGCCAGCTTTTCAAAGATGCCATGGACCGCATCGGTCTCGGCCTGCCCCGTTCCGGGGTCGCCCGGAGCCTGGATGAGGCCTGGAAGATCCTCGAGTTTACCGGTTTCCCGGCGATTCTCAGACCTTCATTCACGATGGGTGGTTCGGGCGGCAATATAGCCTACAACGTCGATGATTTCGAGAAATTCGTCAAATGGGGGCTTGAGGCCAGCCCGGTGCACGAGATCCTGATCGAAGAGTCGATCGTCGGTTGGAAAGAGTATGAACTCGAGGTCATGCGCGACCACAAAGACAACGTCGTCATCGTCTGTTCGATCGAGAACTTCGATGCCATGGGCATCCACACCGGCGACAGCATCACCGTGGCTCCGGCCCAGACCCTGACCGACAAGGAGTATCAGATCATGCGTGATGCCGCACTCGCCATCATGCGCGAGATCGGGGTCGCG
>JAADEO010000170.1 GCA_013153415.1 Deltaproteobacteria bacterium | reverse complement strand
CTGGTTGATCGCCAGGGGGCAATCACAGGTCGGCAAATCGAGGAGCTCGACCTGCTGGCTCTCGAGATAGTAGGCCAGCCGGGACCAGGGCACCTGCTCCAGGGTCCCGGCGGTTACGGTAGTGGACAGGAGAAGAGAGCAGAAAATCAGGAAGAATATACTACAGAATAGGGGCTTTTTTTTGACTCTGTTCATCGTTCACCTCCGTAAAAAAACTCCCGGCGCTTCAGTGCCCCGGGTAAGATTGAAAAGTTATGCGGGGAGAAATTCCGCAACCCGAACAAGGGCTTTCCGGCCTGCACCAGGGGCCTTTCCGATGGTCGCAAACGAGCACTCTCATCAGAACGTTTTCTGGCGTTTTAAACCGAAAAACAACCTGCAAGGCACTCTAACCCATGGCCCTGACGATAGCCTCACCCATCTCGGCCGTGGTAACACTTTTTGCCGGATCGCTGGCGATGTCGCGGGTGTGGATGCCGGCGGCCAGGGTCTCGGCCACGGCCCGGTCGATGGCGTCGGCGGCTTCGTCTAAACCGAAACTGTAGCGCAGCATCATCGCCGCCGAAAGAATCTGGGCTACCGGGTTGGCAATGCCCATCCCGGCGATGTCGGGAGCCGAACCCCCGGCCGGTTCGTAAAGGCCGAAATTGTCCCGGTTGAGGCTGGCCGAGGGTAGCAGTCCCATCGAACCGGTCAGCATCGCGGCCTCGTCGGAGATGATGTCGCCGAACATGTTGCCGCAGAGCATGACGTCGAACTGGTGCGGGTCACGGACCAGTTGCATGGTGGCGTTGTCGATATAGAGGTGATTGAGGGTTATGTCAGGGTATTCCCGGGCTACTTCGATTACGACTTCGCGCCATAAGACCATGGTGGTCAGAACGTTGGCCTTGTCGATCGAGGTGACCAGACCGCGGCGTTTGCGGGCCGCAGTGAAAGCGAGATGGGCGATGCGTTCGATTTCGTCCCGGTGGTAGACCATGGTGTCGAAAGCTTTCTCCTTTTTTCCGGAGCCTTCGCGGCCTTTGGGCTGGCCGAAATAGATGCCGCCGGTCAACTCGCGGACGCAAAGGATGTCGAAGCCCTCACCCACGATCTCGGGTTTCAGGGGACAGGCTGCGGCCAGCGAGGGATAGACCCGGGCCGGGCGAAAATTGCAGAAGAGGTCGAAATGCTTGCGTAGAGGCAGCAGAGCGGCCCGTTCCGGTTGCTCGGCCGGGGGCAGGCTCTCCCACTTGGGACCGCCGACCGAACCGAAGAGGATGGCGTCGCTCTTTTCGCAGAGTTTCAGGGTCTCCGGGGGTAGGGCGTGGCCATGTTCGTCGATGGCGGCTCCGCCAACGGCGGCCGCCTCGTATTCCAGTTTGAAATCGAATTTCTCCTGGACCGTGTCGAGAACCTTGAGCGCTTCGCGCATTACCTCGGGGCCGATGCCGTCACCGGCCAGAACCGCAATTTTTTTCATTTTGGTGAATCCTTATAAACTTAAAAGCTTGATTGCTGATGGCTGAAGTTGTCGTTGGAGCCAAAAATCAGGTCATGCGAATGGCGAACTGCGGGCAATGGCCGACGCAGTAGCCGCAGCGCAGGCAAAGCTCGGGATCGATTACCGGCTTCTCTCCGGTGGTCGGCCGCCGGATGGCCTGGTTGGGGCAGGCCTCGATGCAGTCGCCGCAGTTCTTGCAGAGAAACTCGACCACCTGGAAACATTTTTCCTCGATGATCATTGCCGGTAGCGGAGTTTCGCGGTTTTCGTTGAAATAGGCCAGGTTGTATTCGACTTCGGTCCGGCTGACCATGCCCACGGCAATCGGCAGGTGGAAATTATTCCTGACAAAGCTCATGGCCTGATGGTAATCCTTGACCAGGCAACCGCCCCCCAGGGCTTTCATCAGGTAAAGCCCTTTACCCTGTTCGCAGCCCAGATTGATGGCGGCCGTCATACTCTCGACATCACCGTAGAGGATGCCGGTGCCGGAGCGATTGATAATCGGAAAAATGACATCGATTTCAGGGTGCATAGCTGCCCGTTGGATGGTCGGAACCGAGTGGCTGCTGATGCCGACTGCCCGGATCAGGTTTTCCCGCCGGCAGTCCAGCAGGGCTTCGAAAGCTCCCTTGCGGCTGACAAAGACATCCTCGTCGGCCGCCACCCGGGCGGCGTGGAGGTGGAAGATATCGAGATAGTCCAATCCCAAGGCCTCGAGGGCATCTTCAACTGCCCGGCGCATGCCCCGGTAATCGGTAGCCATCGATTTGCTGGCGATAACGGGGGGGGAACTGACCTGCCGGAGGGCTCTTGAGATGGGTTCGTAGGTCTGATAGAGTTCGGCGGTGTCGATGAAATTGACCCCGCCGGCCAGGGCTTGAAGGATGATAGCCGCACCCTCGTCCGGAGAGATTTTTTTCTGCAGAGGACCCATCGGCAGGGCTCCGAAACAGAGTTCGCTGACCTCGATTCCGGTTTGCCCAAGGATGTATCTATTCAATTTCCCCTCAATTTAATGTGGTGACTGGAGGTTGCTGAACGGCTGCCGCAGAAGCTGGAAGCCTGATGGAACTTTTTTAATAAACCCGGTTTGACAAATCGCTGATATGAGTAATAATTACCATATATATTTTAGTCAAGTGAAATTGAGCCTCCGGCAATAAATCCAGTTTTATTCGGGGAAAGCGAAGGTTGGGTTGCCGTCATGATTTCTGGCCGGAGTTCCTGCTTTAAATTCGTGGAGTTAAAGGTTCTGTGATGTTTAAGCCTGCCGGGTTAGAAAGTTGTAATGAGGTTGCGACTGTGATATTTACGGTTAAAATGATCATGCGCTTATAGATATAAACTGGTTTTTTGCCCTGCCAACCCAAGTGACAGAGGAGGTCGAAATGAAGAGACTGCGGATTTTTCTGGGAATATATTTACTGATGGTTGTGCTGGTGGCTTCGGCTTGGGCTGGGAATGCGGTTTATATACCACATCTGACCGGTGGTAGTGATGACTGGGGTGATTATTTGACCCTTGATAACACCGGTGCCGTGCCGGAGAAGGGAATCCTGACGCTTTTTGATAAAGATGGTAAACAGGTTTACTCCAGCTTGCTGCCCGAGGTGGCGGCGGCTGGAGAGACCGTGATCAATCTCAAAGGATTGGCAGCTAATGCCGTCAGCGGCCAGATTGAGGGACTGAATCCAGACCATCTGCACTGCCGGGTATCTTTGGTCAATAATGCCGGTGGTGGAGTGGCAGAGTTTCTGGTTGGAGATGATCGCAGCGGCCAACTCGCTTTTCTTTTCGGAGATTTCCCCATGGTCCAGTGGAAAGGATTGGCCTTGGCCAACTTCAGTTCCACGTCCGGGGTGGTGACTTTCTATGCTCTGGGCGGCGGCCGTCTGTTGGGAACCAGCACACCGCAGCAGATTGCCGGACATGGCAAACTTCTCGGGGTGGTTGCTACCTGGTTTCCGGAATTGGACTATCATGCCGTCAAAAAGATCATTGCCGTATCCAGTCTTTCCAGCCTGGGTGGAGTGGCGATCGCCGGAGATGGCTCCAGTGCCAGACTGCTTTTTACCACCGCCGTACCGCTGGCCGGTTTCGTGCCCCCGGCACCGTCGCCCGGGGGCGACTATACCGGCACCTGGGAAGGAAGCTGGGTCAGCAATGAACCCGGCTATTCCGGTCGTCTGGTTATGCGCCTGGTTCAGAGTGGCAGCCATGTGACCGGAAGTGGAGATGCCTATGACACCGATTGCGACCAGAATGACGGCGACCTGATCAACGTACCGGTTACCGGGACGGTGGATGAAAACAACCTGATCTCGTTCGATGCGACCTTTCGTTGTGGCGCGTATCTGGGTACTTTGGCTTTCACTCAGGGGAGACTGGTGGGAGATACCATGACCGGGGTTTACCAGGAGCTGGTGGATGGCGAGTTATATGATACCGGGACTTTTACTCTGACGCGGGAATAGGTCGAAGTGTTGGAGGTAGGATTTTAGGGTTGTAAAAGTCGGCTATGCGCCAACCTTTGCCTATTTTAGGGTTCTATGATCAGGGTTTGATCGTCATCATCATCGTTTTTGCCTGGCTGGTGGGTAAGCCCGCGCATCTGGTTGAAAGATAGCATGTTACCCTGTTGATCCATGACCCGGTCGCCGCCGAGCAGGATGAGGCCGGTTTTTTCCACCACGTCTTTCTTGTACTGGTACTCGAATTCCAGGGTTTTCTTGCGCAGGTTGTAATTCAGGAAGAGCCAGATCAGGCCGACGACCACGGCGACCGCAAAGACCACGGCCAGGCCGATGAAGAGGTAATGGGCCGTGCGTTCACCGACATGGCCAACCACCGCCAGAATATCGTCGAGCTTGTAGGCGATACCGGACAGTGCCACCAGGCTCAGCAGTCCGACCAGGAAGGGTACCTGGCGGATAACGTAGAGGAAAGCGTGGAACTTGTGGATACGGCTGCGGGTTTCGGTGGCCGACTGGAAAAGGTCACCGAGTTCCTCGGGGAAGGTCTGATGACCGAAGATATAACGGTCGAAGCTGATGACGATGATGCCGAGCAGAAAGGTGATCGCCAGAGGCACGCTGAAGGCGGCGAAAAAATAGGATTTCCAGGGGAAAGGTACGGTTTCGGGGCCGAGTTGGCTTAAAAAGCTGACAAAAAAGATAAAACCTTCGATGACGCAGATGATGATCAGGTAGGTGCGAAAGAGGTCTTTGAGTTCATGTTTTTCGAAGAGGGAAGCCAGGCCCCGGGGCTGGGCCGCCCGGCGCCCTTGTTGTTTCCGGTTTTCGGAGCGGTTTTCCGAAGTTTGAGAACTTCCGTTAGGGGAGTCGGTAGCGGTTGAGCCGGGGTCGTCGGATACAGGGTTGCCGGCAGAGGTCCCGTGGTTATCGGTGGTCTGGGGCTCTTTTTCAGGTCTCTCTGGGCTCACCGTTGCTACTCCAGCGGAAGATGGGGAAACAGGTTGAAAAAACTCCAGTTTCCTATCATTTGTCCGCTTTTCCTGTCAAGGACAATGTCGGTATGGGTCGGTCGTCGAGTGATGGCAGAAATTTTTTGCAGGTTAATTTGACAAATTTAATTTTGTTTGTTATCTTTCCGGGGTGATTATTTTCAACGGTATCATTGAGGAGATTGCGAAGGAGACTGCCTATGTACCCGATCTTTGAATTTCCCACGATTGGCGCGGGTATGATAATCGCTTTGATTGCGACCTTTCATATCCTGCCCTGCCACCTGGCCACCGGCGGCTTCTGGATGGTCTATTTTCTCGAAAAACGGGCCCATGCCGATGGCAACCGCGAACTGCTTGATTATCTCAAGCGTTTCGCTCTGATGGTTCTGATTTTTTGTTTTGTTCTCGGTTCGATAACCGGGGTCGGAATCTGGTTCGCCAGCACCATTATCTCTCCCCGGGCGATTTCCGGCCTGATCCACAATTATGTCTGGGGCTGGGCCACGGAGTGGGTCTTTTTCCTGATCGAGATTGTGACGATCTATGTCTATTACTACACTTTCGACAAAGTTTCGCCCAAGACCCATATGCGTATCGGCCTGATCTATGCCTGGGCGGCCTGGCTCAGCATGGTGATCATCACCGGTATCCTCGCCTTCATGATGACTCCGGGGAAATGGCTCGAGACCGGAGGTTTCTTCGACGGTTTCTTTAATCCCACCTACTGGCCGCAGCTTTTCTACCGGACGATGATGATGCTGGCGATCGCCGCGGTTTTCGCCGCCGTGATGGCCGGTTTCATGAAGCCCGGTGCGACCCGCACCTACGTCATCAAGACCGCCGGTCGCTGGGGCTTGGCGGGGATCACTCTCGGGGCCCTGTTCGCGGTCTGGTACTATTATAAACTGCCGGCCAGCGCCCACGAAATAATCACTTCGATCAACTACGCGATGATCATGTTCAAGCTTTCGGTGATCATCGGTTTCGTGGTGGCCGCCTATTTTCTCGGCCTTTTGCTGGGTTGGGATTTTCTGGCCAAACCGGTAGTGGCGATCGGTATGGTCGTGGTGCTTTTTCTGGGCATCGGCGGGGGCGAGAGCGTGCGCGAATTCTCGCGCCGCCCCTACCTGATTCCCCAGGTCATGTACAGCAACCAGGTGATCGCTCACGATCTCGAGGCAAAAGGGATCAAATCGGAATTGGAGCGTTTCCAGGAGAAGGGCTTTCTCTCCCAGAACTACTTCGTTCCGGCCGATCTCCGGCCGATCGACGACAAGAATTTTCTCAAGGCCGGAAAACTGCTGGTTAAAGCAAATTGCTCGATCTGTCATACGATGGAGCCA
>JAADEO010000129.1 GCA_013153415.1 Deltaproteobacteria bacterium | reverse complement strand
CGGTTTTCTCCAGCCGGTCGTGATAGCAGAAGAGACAGCGCTGTTTTTCCCGGAAAGCGGCGTTGCGCAGAAATTCAACCAGTTCGTAGCGTTCGTCGACAATCAGCGGCAGCGCTTCCCGTTCCGCCCACTCCTGCAGAGTTTCGCGGCGTTTCTGCCACTCGGTCCAGGGGTGGATGTGGTTGCTGAAATAGGCTCTCAGTTCGTGTCCCTGGCGGCGCAGTGAGGAGACCGGGTAGACGGCACAGGGGCCGCAGCAGCAATGGAGCAGAATCTTCATGGTTTTGTCATTCCCGGACGGTTCCCGGGGTACCCTCCTGTTTTTGGCGGCCGGAGTTCAAAATCAGTTGACAGACGTTTCGCTTTCCATTATTTAGGGACCCCTCCGCAAACCGCTGCAGAGCGGGGTCCGGAAGAATATGGTGGGTGTAGCTCAGTTGGTTAGAGCGCAGGATTGTGGCTCCTGAGGCCGAGGGTTCGAATCCCTCTACTCACCCCATCCAAATCGAAAAGCCCGAGGCGACCGGCCTCGGGCTTTTTTGCTACATGGGGACGAAATTGTTGGCCTGCCAGTAATCCTCCTTGAGTTCGTCGAGTTCCCGGGCGAAGCCGTCATAGTGGCCCTGCTCCCACTCCGTCAGCTGCTGAAAAAGTTTTTTGACTTCGGGGTTGTCACTCTCCGCGGCACATTTGCGGTAGAAATTGACGGCGTTCAGTTCCAGCTGCATGCCGATGCTCAGGGCGCTGATCTCGAAATGGCTCTGCTTGATCCGGGCCCGCAACTGGGGGCTGAAGATCGGGCCAGAGGCTGCGTCCGGAGGGTCGGCGGCCAGCGGTGCAGAGAGATCGAAGGCCCCGGTCTTGAGAATACTGCCGTACTGTTTCTTGAGATAGTTGAAATGGAGCAACTCCTCCTCGGCGAGCCGCTGGAAAGTGGCCTTTCCCTGGGGGTCTTCAGTGGTTTGGGCGGCATTACTGTAGAAATGGTAACCGGTCATTTCCGCCTCCATGGCGCTTCTGAGGGCGGCGAGGATCTTCTCCTGGGTGTTATCCATAGCTGTTTTTTCTCCTGGCTGCAGGTTTTTTAATTGAAACCTTTTTTATCCTGTTTAGTGCCGGATGTCAATCTTTTTGTCGGGAGGAGAGAAAACCGCAGTTGCGGCTGCGGCAGGGGAGCTGGCCCTGGCCGGTTTGACTTTAACCGGTTGGTCTGTTAGAAGTTCGTTAACGCTGGCTAACTTTGGAGAAATTCAGTTAAGACAATGAAAATAGTCATTTCGGGATCGGGAGAGGTCGGTTTTCACCTGGCGGAGCAACTGGTTGCCAGTAATCAGGACGTGGTTCTGATCGAAAAGAATCCGGCCCGGGCCCGGTTTGTCAACGATCATCTCGACTGTTTGGTCATCGAAGGCGAAGGCAGTAATCCCGAGGTTCTGGCTGAGGCCGGGGTCGCTTCTGCCGATACCTTCATCGCGGTTTCCAATCTCGATGAGGTCAATATCGTCTCCTGCCTGGTGGTTGCCACCGAGTTCAAGGTCAAGACCAAGATCGCCCGGGTCCGCAGCCTGCAATACCGGCGCAGCGGCATTCTGCGCAACTCCCTGCTCGGGATCGACTACGTCGTCAATCCCGAGATCGAGGCCGCCCGGGCGATCATGAATGTCGTGGTGCACGGGGCTACCGGCGAGGTCCTGGTTTTCGAGGGGACCGATATCCAGATGCGCAACATTTTTGTCGATAAGCGCTCGCTCATGCGCGGCAAAACCCTGCGTGAGATTCGCCAGCAACTGAATTACAATTTCATCATCGCCGGCATCATCCGCGATGATGAGGTCATCATTCCTCACGGCGAGACCAAGATCAAGGAGGGCGACCGGGTCTATGTCGTATCCAACAAGCGCAACATGGAACGGCTCTTTACCCGGACCGGTCACCGGCGTCACAACCTGCACAATGTCGTGGTCGTCGGCGGTGGCAAGATCGGCAGTTATGTGACCGAATTCCTGCTCTCCACCGGTCGCCAGGTGAAAATCGTGGAGAGGGACTACGAGCATTGCAAATACTTAGCGGAACGTTTCCCCGAGGTTCTGGTGATCAACGAGGATATTTCCGACGAGAAGATTTTCGAGGATGAACAGCTTCATCTCTCCGATCTCCTGGTGACGACGACCGCCGATGAGGCTCTCAATATGCTGACTGCCATCTATGCCAAGAGTCTCGGGGTCAAGCGGGTGATTCCCGTGGTCAACAAGTCCAGCTACCTCAATATTGCTGACAAACTGGGCATCGATGTCACCGTCAGTCCCAAGGCGAGTTCGGTCAGCGCCATTCTCAAATATGTGCGCCGCGGCAATATCAAACGGGTGCACTCGATTTTCGACGGCAAAGCCGAGGCGATCGAATTCGCGGTCAGTGCCGAGAGCCGGATCGCCGGCAAGATGGTCAAGGAGCTGCAGCTGCCCAGCGGTACCCTGGTGGTGGCCGTCAACCGCCCGCTCAAAGGCACGCAAAGTAAGAATTTCGTCCCCAATGGCGAGTTCGTCATCCAGGCCGGTGACAACGTGGTGACCTTCGCCAAAGCTGAGCAGGTCGATTCGCTCGAAGAACTTTTTCTCAGCTGAGCCTATGCATCCCAAAACCGTCCTACGCATCATCTCCTACCTGCTTCTGATCATCTGCGTCTTCATGCTGACGGCGGTGGTCGTGGCCCTCTGCTACCGGGAGTTCGCCGAAATGCGGGCGTTTCTCCTGCCGGTCGGAGTTACAGTGCTTGCCGGCGGTCTTTTTCTGTTCGCCACGCGCAGTTCGATCCGTTCCCAGCCCTCTTTCAAGGATGGTTTTTTGTTCGTCAGCGCCGGATGGGGCATGGCGGCCCTGCTCGGGGCCATGCCTTTCTATCTCTCCGGCACCATTCCCTCTTTCTGTGACGCCTATTTCGAAACCATCTCCGGTTTCACCACGACCGGAGCCTCGATTCTGACCGAGATTCAATCCCTGCCCCGTTCCATTCTCTACTGGCGCTCGCTGACCCACTGGCTCGGCGGCATGGGGATCGTGGTTCTGACGGTCGCTATCCTGCCGTTGCTGGGGATCGGCGGCCTGCAGTTCGTCAAGGCCGAGGCCCCGGGGCCGACGGTCGACAAGATCACGCCGCGGATCGCTGAGACCGCCAAGTATCTCTGGTACATCTATCTTGGGATGACGGTGATCGAGACCGGGCTCCTGATGTTCGGCGGAATGAATTTTCTCGACGCTCTGACCCATACCTTCGGCACTGTGGCGACCGGCGGGTTTTCGACCATGAACACCAGCGTCGCCTACTACAACTCCGCCTACATCGACTGGGTCATAACTTTCTTCATGGTTGCGGCAGGAATGAACTTCGTTCTCCATTTCCGGCTTCTGACCGGCAACTATCAGTCCCTGTTCAGCAATACCGAGCTCAAGGCCTATCTTGCGATCTTCGTTGTCGCCACCCTCCTGGTGGCTCACGATCTCTATCTCCAGGTCTACCAGTCGGTGGCCGACGCCTTCCGCTATGCCGCCTTCCAGGTGGCCTCGATCCTGACTACCACCGGTTTCGCCACCGCTGACTATGAAAAATGGCCCAATCTGGCCCAGGGAGTGCTCTTTCTGATGATGTTCATCGGGGGGTGCTCCGGATCGACCGGGGGCGGGATCAAAGTCATCCGGATCGTGGCATTGTTCAAGCAGGCCCTGAACGAGATGAAATACCTGCTCCATCCCAAGGGGGTTTTCCCCCTGCGGCTCTCGGGGCAGGTGATGGGCAAGAATGTGATCTACGCGATCTCGGGGTTCTTTTTTCTCTATATCACGATTCTGATGATCGTCACCTTTCTCGTCAGCCTGGCCGAGATCGATTTCGTCAGTTCCCTGACCGCGGCCCTGGCCACGGTCGGCAACATCGGCCCCGGTTTCGGGATGGTCGGCCCGACCAAGAACTACTCCCATTTCCCGGATGCCGTCAAATGGATCTTGAGTTTCGCGATGCTGGCCGGCCGTCTCGAACTCTATACCGTCCTGGTACTGTTCACTCCCACCTTCTGGCGCCGCTGAGGAGACATGAAAAAGCCCCACCGACAGCATGCCGGCGGGGCTTTTTCATTTTTTCCGGTCTGGGAACTGTTGGCGGGTGCTGTCGATTTTCAGCGAAACCGCTTCCCTTTATTTCTTTGCGGCGGCCGGTTTTTCCCGGTAAACCTTGATGATCAGGACCGGTTTCTCCGGAACATCCCGGAAGCGGCCCTTGGTCGTGGTTTTGACCCCGGCGATCTTGTCGATCACCCCGGTGCCCTTGACGACTTTGGCGAAAACCGCGTAACCGTAACCGTGCCGGCCATGATCGAGGGAGCTGTTGTTTTTCAGGTTGATGAAAAACTGGCTGGTGGCGCTGTTGATCTGCGAGGTCCGGGCCATGGAGAGGGTGGCGCGCAGGTTCTTGAGGCCGTTGTCGGCTTCGTTTTTGATCGGCGGCCGGGTCTCTTTGCGGTTCATTTCGGCGTCGAAACCGCCGCCCTGGATGACGAATCCGGGAATGACGCGATGGAAGATGGTGCCGTCATAAAAGCCTGAATCGACGTAGTCGAGGAAATTCTTCACCGTAATCGGGGCCTTGTCCGGGTAGAGTTCGATTGTCATGGTTCCCATGCTGGTTTCCATGACCACCCGGGGATTGTCAGCGGCTTGCAGCGGCCCGGTTCCGGCAACGGTAAGGGTCATCAGCATTATTCCTAGAAACAGTACAATCTTTTTCATCATAATTCTCTCCTTTGACGGTTTCTCACCCCTGCGGGGCATAAATTCTGCCTGGTATCTGGAACTGTTTACTTTGCCAACCCGTTTTTAACGCAGATCTGATTTGTTGCGAGAGCCTCTCTTTATTTTGAGATCCACTTTTCCAGGGCCGCAACGATCTTGGCAGCCTGTTCCCGGCTCGAGATGTTGAACTTGGATTGCGGGATATAGTTGCCCTTGATCTTGCGGTAACGGCGAATGGTGTAACGCTCGGGGCCGTACTCTTCTTTTTTACGGTCCCACTCCTGGTAACGGAAGATGATCGTCGTCCAGGCCCCGCGGGAGAGCACTTCCTTGTCGAGCTCCTTGACGATCAGCTGCCCGTCCTCTTCATAATTCAGGCTTATCTCTTCGATGGTTTCAGCCATTCAGGCCTCCTTGGAAATTCGGGTTTCAGATTGTCGGGCTTTTTACTCCGCAGGGGTGCTTTTTGCAAGCAAATTAGTAAACGCCGGGTGCCGGCGGAGGGGCTCAGAGCAGGTTGCTGGCCAACTCCGCCAGTTTCGAGCGCTCACCCTTCTCGAGATTGACGTGGGCGTAGAGCTTCTGGCCCTGCATTTTGGCGATGATATGGCTCAGACCGTTGGAGTGGCTGTCGAGGTAGGGATGGTCGATCTGGAAGATATCGCCGGTCAGAACCACCTTGGTGCCCTCTCCGGCTCGGGTGATGATGGTTTTGACTTCATGCGGAGTCAGGTTCTGGGCCTCGTCGACGATGAAGAAGATCTTGACCAGGCTGCGGCCGCGGATGAAGGACAGTGCCGAAATCACCAGTTTCTCATCTTCAAGCAGGTCGCGGAAATGGGGAGTGTCGCCATTCTCCCGGTTTTGGGACTGGATGACCCCGAGGTTGTCGAAAAGGGGTTGCGTATAGGGCGAGATCTTCGATTTGATGTCGCCGGGCAGATAGCCGATGTCCTTGTTGCTCAAAGGCACCAGGGGGCGGGAGAGGTAGATCTGGCGATAGCGGTGCCGCTGTTCGAGGCCGGCGGCCAGGGCCAGCAAGGTTTTGCCGGTGCCGGCCTTGCCGGTCAGGGTGACGAGGGGAATCTCGGGATTGAGCAGGGCGTCGAAAGCAAAAATCTGCTCGGCGTTGCGGGGCATGATCCCGGCCACGCTCTTTTTCTCTACCCGGCGCAATCGGCCGCTCTCCCGGTCGCCGGCGGCGAGAGCCGATTTGCCGGAAACCGATTTCAGGATCAGGTATTCGTTGATGGTCAAAGGTTTGTCGAGGGGTAATTCCGCGATCTGAGGTTTCTCCTCATCGCCGTAAAGACGGTCGATGAACTCGTCGCTGATCCCGGTGATGGTCCGGCTTCCGCTGTAGAGGGTTTTGACGTCGGCGATGTGGTCACTGGTGTAGTCCTCGGCAAAGACCCCCACCGCTTTGGCCTTCATGCGCAGGTTGACATCCTTGGTGACGAGGATGACCTTGCGTTTCGGGTTCTCCTTCTTGATGATGAAGGCCAGATTGAGAATATGGTGGTCGGGTTTGGCGGCCGAGAAACTGCTTCTGAT
>JAADEO010000061.1 GCA_013153415.1 Deltaproteobacteria bacterium | reverse complement strand
AGCATGATCCGGTAGATGATCTCTCTTTCCGGCAGCGGCGAGTTGGCGACGATTTCAGCGATCGGCTGGTTGATTTCGTAGTCACGGTCGGCTTCGAACCCGTCGACCCATTCGCCGCTGGTCAACTGCCCCTCCTGCAGGGGCATGGCGAAGAAGACCTGCCCGCGGCCGATCTTGTCTCCTTTTTTGATCTCGCTCCCGGCGTAGACTCCGCGCATCAGCGAGCGCAGCGAGGCGATTTCGTCGGGCCGGGCCGGGGAGCGGTTGTCGCCGCCGCAGGCGGCCACCGCCTCCTGGTGGGCGGCGAGCCAGCCGGCTACCTGCTCCGGGGTCGAGGAGTAGGCGTTGAGCTTGTATTCATCGGTGTTGATGCCGACGTGGCGTTCGAAAAGCCGGGCGCCCAGGGCGTAGGCCAGACGGATGGGGATGAAGTTGTCGGGGTCTTCGTGGGTCGAAAAACCGATCGGTACTTCCGGGAAACGCTCCTTGAGCAAGCGGATCTGGTTGAGTTCGAGCTTGTCGAGCGGCGTCGGGTAGAGGGCGACGCAGTGCATCAGTGCGAATTCGACGTTGTTGAACTCGAAGAAACTGACCAGCCGGTCGATCTTCTCCATGCTCAGGCCGGCGGTCGAGGCGACCACCGGCCGCCGGGCCGCAGCCACCTTTTCGAGCAATGGCCAATCGGCCGCCGAGCAGCTTGCGATCTTGATGATTTCGATCCCCAGTTCATTGATGATATCGACCGATTCCTCGTCGAACGGAGTGCTCATCGTCAGCATCCCGTTCTCGCGTACGGTCTCGGTAAGCTGGCGGTAATCATCGAGCTTGAGGGCGGTACTCATGAAACGGGGAATGTGCTTGACATCCTCGCGCTCTTTGAAATCGGGGTGGATGAAGGTCTCGAGCTGGCGGAACTGGAACTTGAAAGCGCCGCGAGCCCCGGCCGCGGCGTTGGCCTTGCCGATTTCGCGGATGATTTTCAGGCCGTGTTCGAGATCGCCCTGGTGGTTGTTGGCCAGGTCGTAAGTAAAAAGTCCGGCGAAGGTGAATTTGTTCTTCACATTGTTCTCCTGGGGTTAAATCAGTTGCAGGGCCCGGGTGCCGTAACCGGCGTCGGGATCGATCCGTACCGTGCGTTTGAGCTGATGGGAGAGATGGGCCGCGGTCACCACCTGCATGGTACTCAATCCGTGTTCGAGGGTTATCGGCGAATATTCCGGGGCTCCGTGGGCGAGAATTTCGCCCAGGTGGGCGATTTCCCCGGCGAAGTCGTCGGGCCGGGTTTTGGCGAAAAGCTCTTCCACTATTTCATCGTTGTCGCCGGAGTAGCGCAGCCCGTCGTGATCGGCATCGAGATTGACGATCCACTCCAGAAAACCCTTGTCGCCCTGGAGCCGGGCTTCTTTGCACGGTGGTTCGGTGACCACGTCCTGAACGATTGTGCCGACCAACCCGGTTTCGGTTTTAACGTTGACCTGGAAGATGCGGTCGTAATCGAGCCTGCCCTCCTCGACGTAGTCGAGCATGGCGCCGACCTCGGTGATTCGGCCGGCATTGGTAAGGTTGGCGAAATATTGCCAGATGCTGATCGCGTGGGAATGTTCACCGCCGGCCCCGCCCCCGCGGGCGGCGAATCCCAAGTAGGAATCCTGGGGACCGTCGAGCCAGGGATGGGCCTTGAAGATGCCGCCCCAGTATTCACGGAAGGCGGCGGAAATTGTCAGGGGTTGTCCGAGGAGGCCGCCGGCCAGGAGCTCGGCCGCCTTGCGGCTGTGCCGGGTCAGGGTGTGGTTGTAGCCGACGGCGACGAAAGTACCGGTTTTTTTCGCCAATTCAAGCAGCTCTTCGGCCTTTTCCAGCGAAGGGGTGCAGAGCGGTTTTTCGATCAGCAGGACCTTCGGTGGCCGTTTTTCGAGCTCGGTGCAGGCGATTCCCATGTGGGAATCGGGCGGGGTGCCGATGATGGTCAGATCGAAGGTCTCATTCTCGAGTTCTTTGGGGGCGGCGAGTCGGATCTCTTCATCCCAGGCTCCGTAGCGGGACGGGTAGATTTCTTTGCGGGTTCGTTCCAGGGCGGTGGGGTCGAGATCGCAGATAGCGACATCCCACTCCTGCCGGCGGCAGGCGTGGGCCAGGTGGTTGCCGATTGACCCGGCCCCGAAAATCTTGACTTTGTACATGCATGAAGCTCCTTGAAAAGAGAAAAAACGTCACCCGCCGTTTTTAGACGGCCCGTCCGGCCATGTCAAGGGGCAAATCAGCTGGTTGTCGATAAATCCGGGTTCCTGGAGTGGAGGTCTCGGAAAGGAATGGAATTGAGGTAGGACGTATTGGCTTGATCAGGGTGGGTTGAATCTTCCGGACTAGGGTGCGATGTTCAGGAGCTCATTTTCGAGCTGGTCTCCATGTTTGATCAGGTTGTAGACCAGCTCGTAGAAGCCTAGCGCCGACTGTCGGTCGGTACCCGACATCAGGGCCGGTTTCATGCGCCCGATGGCGGTTTCGATCTGAGGATCGTAAGGGATCGCACCCAGCAGGCCGACCCGTTCCAGGTTGAGATATTTCTGGACCACGGTTTTGATGACCGCGGTCGCGTTGCGGTCACGCTCGCTTTTGACCAGGTTGACAATCAGGTATAAGTGAAAATCGTTAATAATATCTTTGAGCTTTGTGGCATGTTCGGGGCTGACCTGGGCAAAAGCATCGATCAGCTCATTGATTGAGGAGATCACTTTTTCGTTGTTGTGGTCAGTGGCCCGGTCGATCAGAGGCATCAGCATGGTGTTGTTGGCGAAGGTCCGCCGGATCGACCGGAAGAGGGCACTCTTGATAAAACCGTAGCCGTTCTGCATCGAAGTCGGCTGCGGAGTGATGACGACGATCTTGTAGGCGCAGCTGAGGAAGAAGTCGAGGGTATTGTAGTCGGTTCCGGCCCCGAGATCGAGGATCAGATGGTCGGCTTCAAGTCCCTGCAGGGCTTTCAGCAGCTTTTGTTTGCGCATGTAGTTGGGATTGGCCAGGCCGACTATGTCGCTGGCGCCACAGATCAGCCGCAGTCCCTTGATGGCGGTCGGGATGGCGATCTCATCCAAGCTCTTGACCCTCTTGTTCAGGTAGTCGGCCAGGGTGTGTTTGACATACTTTATGCCCAGCAGGGTATGGAGGTTGGCGCCACCGAGATCGGCATCGACCAAGACCACGTTCTGTCTGAATTTGGTCAGCCAGTAGGCGAGATTCAGGGAGACGACGCTTTTGCCGATTCCCCCCTTGCCGCCGCCCACGGCCCAGAGCTTGCTCTTGAGCGCGATCTTCCCAGAAGGGTTGAGCGGGGCGATCTCGGAAGGGCCGGGGTTCATGATTTCACCTCCCGGCTCCAGAGGTCCCAGAGCAGATTCTGGTCGCCGAAATTGCTGCACAGATAGTTTTCCAGATACTGCAGATCGGTGGTGGAGATGTTGGAAAATTCGATGCCGATAGAAAGCATCCGGTTCGATTTCCGGTTATCATTTCTGAACCACTGGATGACGCCGCCGGTAACCAGGTTGTAATCGAACTGGGGCATGGCGATGGTGAGCTTGACTTTCTCTCCGGCCAGTTCTTTGCCATGCAGGAAGCCGTAGGGATCGACAATGCTGAGACGGACTCCGCCGATCGAGATATCCTCGACGATTCCGCGAAATCTCTTGGCGGCGAGCCGGGTTTCCTGTCCCCCGAGCAGGGTCATCGAGGCTGACAGGGGGGTGGTGTGCCGGCAATGCTGTCTTCTTTCATCCATCGTTTGCGGAACCGTCTTCGTGTCCAGGATGCTGTTTTGAGCTTGGGAAGAGTTATAAAACGGGTTTGTAGTTCATGCCGGATATTTAGTCAAGGAATACACGCTGCGCAGGTTTGTCCATATTCGACAGTTTTCCCGAGAAACTTTAGGGAATTGTGATAGGAGAGAGAAAATAACGTGTCGACCGGGAGTCGTTTTCAACCGAAACGGCCGGTGATGTACTCTTCGGTCAGCCGGTGGCGGGGGTTGGTGAAGAAAGTTTCGGTGGGGCCGACCTCGATCAGGTTGCCGAGGTGGAAGAAGGCGGTACGCTGCGAGACCCGGGAAGCCTGCGACATCGAGTGGGTGACGATGATGATGGTGAAATTTTCTTTGAGTTCGTTGATCAGATCTTCGATTCGGGCGGTAGCGATCGGGTCGAGCGCCGAACAGGGTTCGTCCATGAGGATGACCTCGGGACTGACGGCGATGGTGCGGGCGATGCAGAGGCGCTGCTGCTGGCCGCCGGAAAGCCCGGTACCGGGTTCGTCGAGCCGGTCCTTGACCTCGTCCCAGAGCCCGGCCCGGCGCAACGAGGTTATGACGATTTCATCGAGTTCATCGCGATGCCGGGCCAGGCCGTGAATGCGGGGTCCGTAAGCGACGTTCTCGCGAATCGATTTGGGAAAGGGGTTGGGTTTCTGGAAAACCATCCCGATGCGGGCCCGAAGGAGAACGACATCGACCTCGGGACGGTTGATATCCACCCCGTCGAGTTCGATGACGCCCTCGACCCGACAATTGTCAATGGTATCATTCATCCGGTTCAGGCAGCGCAAAAAAGTCGATTTGCCACAGCCCGAAGGGCCGATCAGTGCGGTCACCTGGTGGCCGGCGAAATCGAGGGAAACCTGGTTGATTGCCGGCTTGGTGCCGTAGCGGACGGTGATTGCACGGCATTGCAGCCGGGGGTTGGTGACGAAAGGCTCGCCCACGGTTTTCGTCGCCCCCTCTTTGGCGCCCGTTGCCGGAATCGGCTCCGGCGGCCCCGCGGTTGCGTTTTTGTCGCTGTTTCGAAGCGATAGGAGATTAAAGAGCATGGTTTATCCTCCTGCGACTTGGCGGCCGGAAAACTCTCGGCGCGAAGCGTTTCTGTTACATTGCTTCAGTGATCAAAAACCGTAATTGTTTACCCACGGGACCCCCATGGAAGGCATTTTCGATGTTTTCCACGTGCTCTAAAGGCAACAGTCAGAAATCCTTTTTACTCAATACCGGTTCCAGCTTTGTGGCCGTGGTCCGGTAACGAGACCTTTCCGGAGCCGGCATCGGGATCAGTCCGCGGTCGGCGAGGTAACCCTCCTCGCCGCAGGCTTTTTCGCTCAGGAATTCCTCCAGGTACTCTTTCAGGCCGGGAATAGTGCCGACGTGGGCCTTTTTGACATAAATGAAGAGCGGGCGCGAGATCGGGTAGCGGCTTTGGGAGATATTCTCGAAACTGGGCTCGATGCCATCGATAATGGAGCCCTGAATCCGGTCGTCGTTCTGGTCGAGATAGCTGAAGCCGAAGATGCCCAGGGCGGTGTGGTCGGCGGCAAGCTTTTGCACGATCAGGTTGTCATTCTCTCCGGCTTCGATGTAAGCCCCGTCCTCGCGCAGGGTGTGAGCGATTTCCTTGAATTTACGCTTGTCCCGTTCCCGCAGGGCTTTGAGCCAGGGAAAGGTCTGGGCGCCGGCGGCCATAGCCAGTTCGACGAAGGCATCCCTGGTGCCCGAGGTCGGGGGCGGCCCCAGAACCCGGATGCGGAAAGCGGGCAGTCTCGGATCAATCTCTTTCCAGGTCCGGTAGGGATTGGAAACCAGGTGTTCCCGGCCGTCGGGATTGGGGACATTTTGGGCCAGGGCGAGAAACAGGGCGCGCCGGGTCAGCCTGAGTCGGGGAGCTTCCTTGGCGTTGGCGATAACGATGCCGTCGTAGCCGATCTTGATTTCAACTACCCCTTTTATGCCATTTTTCAGGCAGCGTTCGAATTCTGATTTCTTGATGCGCCGTGAGGCGTTGGTGATGTCGGGAGTATCGATGCCGATACCGGCGGCAAAGAGCTTGAAACCGCCCCCTGATCCGGTGGATTCGATTTTCGGGGTTTTGAAACCGGAACTCCGGCCGAACTCTTCGGCCGCCACCGTAGCGAAAGGGTAGACGGTCGAGGAACCGACGATGTAGATGTAATCACGGCCGGCTGCGTTTACGGCAGGGTTCATTGCCAACAGGCCGGTGCAGATCAGTAGGGCCAGCAAAATAAATTTTTTCATGGTTTATGTTTTTTCTCCTTACACTCATTTCCCATGACTTCACGTACCCAGGGTGTTTCCATGGGGGGGTAAAAGATTCACCTGTTTTGTTGCTTGAGCAAATTATTTGAAGATTTGTTTTTTATTCGGGGAGGCTCTAGCGCAGAAAAATTAAGTTTGAATAAAGAGGATGTTTTCCCGTTCGCATTTCTACCACTTTCTTTCGAACTTTTTTCTCAAGACCACGGCTCCGGCGTTCATCAGGAGCAGAAAAAGCAGCAGGACGATGATGGCGGC
>JAADEO010000117.1 GCA_013153415.1 Deltaproteobacteria bacterium | reverse complement strand
CCATCGCAATAACTGCAACCGTTCCGCCCCCGACTCCCGTCCCGGTTGGGACAGGTGAACCCGGCATCGATCTGGATCTTGTAGACCCGGTCGGAGAAACGGTTGCGATAGTAGCTTTTGAGATCGTAGTAGGGTTTCCCCATCACCCAGAGCGGGTGCAGGCACTTGTTCTTCACCGCTTCTTCCTCAATTCGGCCGCCATCAACTCGGCAGCGATGTAACTGGAACTGATGGTCCGCTTCTCGCCGTGAACCAGGACCACAGCCACGGCGTAACGACAGCCCTGTTTTCGGTCCCGGGCAAAGCCGGCGAACCATTCACAGCGGTGATCGTTACCCGGCATATCGAGACTGCCGGTCTTGCCGCCCAGATCCCACTGGCGGTAGATCCGACGCCGTTTCAGATGGCGGAAAGATTTTTTCGCGGTTCCGTAACGGACCGTGGCCCGCATCATTGCCGTCAGTTCCCGACAGGCTCCGGCATTCGCCAACTGCAACACCGCCGGTTCCGGCCGGTGCGAGTAGAGTTCAACCCCTTGCGCATCGATCACCCGGTCCACGACATAGGGTTGTTTGAGGGCGGTGCCCAGCAGCGGCGCCCCGGCCAGCAAAGCAGCGTGAACGGGCGAAATCCGGGTACTCTTGATAAAGCCGCAAGCGGTTTCGGCCCGCTCGAAATCACTGGCCGGAGTCACCAGCAGACTCCTTTCCAGGGGCAGATCGAAACCCAGATCCCGATTGAAAGCGAACTTCTCACCCAGGGCCATAAGCTTCGGGGGCGGAAAATAATCGATCCCGAATTTGCCGAAGATCGGATTGACGCTACGAGCGAAAGCCTCCTCCAGGGAAACCGCCACCGGTCGGTAGCGGTAACGCGATTTGCCCAGCCCGAGCTGGTAGCGGTAGAGGGTATGACGGCGGCCAACCAGGGGAAAAGTGGTATGCCGGTCGATGCCTTTGCGGCACAAGACTCCGTAGGCAGTGACGATTTTGAACAGGGAGGCGGCCGGAAAGGGTGAATGCAGGCAGAGGTTGCCATATTCGCGAGGCAGAATCTTGCCCCCCTCGTCGCGGTGGCGATACGAGGCCATCGCCTCGACCGCGCCGCTGGCCAGATCGATCACGACCCCGGCCCCGAGCTGAGGGTGATAACGTCGCAAAAGTTTAATCAGAGTGGTCTGAATTTCGGGGTCCAGAGTAGTAAAGACTTTCACCCGGCGACCGTTCGCGGTGGCACCTTCGAATTCGGTGGCCACCGGCAGGCGAGAAAAGGCCTCGTCATGCAGCCAGCTTCCCAGCTCGGCAGGCTTGAGCATCTGCCGCCAGTCATTCCCCTCGGCCAGGGAACAGGCATCATCAGCCAGCAGCAGGGGAACCTTCCTGGTTTCGGAACCAAGCAGTAGACAAAGCCCTCCCCCCAGGATGACGGCAAGCATCAGGCCGGAAACCAGGAGATAGCGCCAGTTCAGATACCAACAGCGGAAACGGGCCCACCAGATATGAAACAGATTGTTTCGCAAAAAAATCTACAATGTTCTCCGGCCCTGCGAGAACGGGGCCGGATACCGTTAATGCGGGAATAACCCCCGCAACCCAATCGAACCTTTCCAGCCCGTAAACAAGTACTTTTATCAGAACCTTTTCCGGCGATGATTTTTCTTGTTTTTTTGTGCGGGAAATAAACCTGTAAGGTACTAAAAAAATGCCTCCTGACCACGCTTTTAACTTTTCGCAAGCGGCCAGGAGGCTTGTTGGTTATAAGGAACCGGAAACTGTCATTATCTCTTTTTCTTGCTGTTTTGATTGTGTTTCTCACCTTTTCCGGATTTCCCGGCGCCGGTCTCAACCTTCTTTTCTGCCGATTTTTCTCCCGTGTAAACCGAAAAATCGCGCACGATCTTATCCGCCTTCCATTTCGGCAGCAGGAAAGCCCCCTGAGCATAGGATGAAACTGCGGGATACGAACCATCCTTGAGCGGCTGCAAAGCGATCGAAAATTCCCGACCGCCGCCCTTGGCCACAACCCGATAAAAGGGTTTTCCGAAGGATTTTTCGGCACCCTCTTCCAGGTAACGACTACACTGCAGATGGGAAAGCACTTTCAATAACGCGGCCACCTCCCGGTCCTTGACCGGAGTACCGCCGTCTTTGAGCTGCCACTTTCCAGCACTTGCAGACCGGGCGGCGCTATTTTCATCCTTTTTATCACCCGGCTTATCATCGGCAGCTTTCACCTTGACCATTACCAGGGTCTGGAGCCCGCTTTTTTCATTTCGCTCCAGCGTCACCTCATCGATCGCGGCCAAATCCTGATCATCGATCTTGAGCACGGTCTTATCACGCAACTCATCCACGGTCGAGAAAAAATTGTTTTTCAGGTTGCCGAGGGCCTGGTAGACCCGAGGGTCGTCCTTGAGCATGACGTAGGTCTGGCGGTAGGTCGAACTGCATTTGCCGATCATCACTTGGCGCAGGAGCTGATCTCCCTTATATAAAGAAGCGGTCAACCTCTTTTCCGGAGTCAGTTCGTAGAGCAAATAATTCTCTTTTTCTGAAATCAGAGCCGAAAGTTTGATTTTCTTCAGCTCGTCGACCATGTTGTCGACCCGTTCCTGGTTGGCCCGCCAGGCTTGCGGTTCGATCACCCACTTGCCGTCGACCCGGCGCAGCTCGACCCGCTGGCCGCCTTTTTCGACCACCAGGCGGTCGGCGGCATCACTGATCGCGGGCAGTTTCGGCAGTTGGTAATTCACTTTACCCTGTTTCTGATAAAACAGCAGCGCCCCCAGAGCGACGATCGCAACCACCAACAGAAGATACTCTTTTTTCATTTTCAACCTTCCTTACTCAGAACAGACAAAACAAATCCATTGCACCGTAAAAGGGATTCAGCCTGCAAGCCATCGGCTCCGCTACTCACCAGTCGAAAACATCTGCTTCAGTTTCCGGCGCCGGGCACCGCGCCGCAGCCAGGCCAGGAGACCGACAAAGATCACCAGCAGGGGCAGACCCACCAGGTTGAGACCCTTGATCAGACTCCGGGTCTCAGGATCGACCTCGGCCAGCGGGTTGAAACGCTGGGTCTTGCTGCGCAGGATCGCTAACTCTTCACGACCGTTGAGATAGTCGACGATATTGAGCAACAGTTGAGCATTCGGGGTGGAACCGTTTTCATCAACCACGTTGTTGCCGAGGATCGCGGCCGAACCGATCACCACGATGCGCCCCGGTTTGCCCTGATCAAGACGGGCTCCGGAACTCTCCAGGGAACCCTCCTTGAGCAACGGGCTTTCGCTTTCGGATTTCTTTTCCGCCTTATTCTTCAGCTCTTCGGCCTTTTTCTTTTTATCCTTCTCGCCCACCTTTTCGGCCTCAGGTTTCTCCGGCATGGGCCGGCCCTTGAAATAACTCGGGAAAGAACCTTCGAGCAGACAGGCCAGTGGATAACTGGAAAACTTTTCAGCATCGGCCGGCGGCTGGGTCAGCATCGGGTTGAGATCGATATGGTCCTTTATCAGCCACGACTCTTTGGATGAGGAAAAAAGCGTGGCCGCCTTGACCCCGGAATCCTCGAGGGACTTTTCCGAGATAGCCAAAGGCGCCGCTTTGACCATGATCAAGCCCTTGATGTTCCTGATAAAGGGAAACTCCTTGTTGATATTCTCATTCTTGATCATGGGTACGAAGTAGAGCGGCCGCTGGCCGCCGCCCTGCTGCTGCGGCATCTGCTGCTTGTAGCACTCCTTATCGAGAACGTAGGCCTGTTCGACCTCGACCCCGTAATGCTTCAGGAGCTTGTCGAGGCCGGTATCCAAGGGAATATAAACCGGCCCCTGCGCCATCATCATCATGTTGCGGGGCGGCATCTTCTCTTCGAAAGGATCGTAGAATACCGCCAGGTTGTTGCCCTGCATCAGGAATTGATCCAGCAGGTAGAGTTCGTAATCGTTGAAAGGCTTGGTCGGCCGGGCGATAATCAAGGTTTTGATCCCGGCCAGGGAACTCATTTTATCCAGGGTAACCATCTGCGGAGCATATTCCTGACTGAGCAGGGCGTTGAGATTGGAAGCCGCATCGGGCTGCGGCTGTCCCGGCATCGCCATCGCCGCCTGCAGGGGCATGGTGCCGTGGTCGCCCAGCCAGCCGATCTTCTCGTTGATGCCGATCACCTCTTCGATGACCCCGTTGAGCATCATCTCGAGATCATCCATCGAGGCAAGCAGGTACTGGGTGCCGAAAATCGGCACCTTGACAGCCGAGATCAGGTGCAGATCGCGGCGTTCGTCGCCAAAGGTCACGGTCAGCCCGGCATAGCCGTGGCCACCGGGAATCTGATGTCCCTGACGATCTTTGAAACCCTGCCATTTGAGTTCCATGATCTGATTGTCACGGGCCAGTTTGTCGGCTTCGGCGCTGCTCGAAGGATCGTAAAAAGCATAATCGAGCTGGCCGTAGAGCTGCTGGTTGAGACGGTCAATAAGTTTCTTGATCTTATCCGGCATCGAGGCGAGGTCTTTGAGGTTGAGATAGGGTGCCACCTGTTCCAGAGAGGAGGAGAGGTAGAGAGTGATTTTCACCTTTTCCGGCAGAGCCTGGAGACGACTGATCTTGTTGTTCATCCGCAAAATGGTAGTGGTCAGGCGGTATTCGAGCCCCTCGGTACGGGTGATCGCCGGCAGACTTTCAACCAGGTCGCCGTGGATCACGGCCAGCCCCATGTAGGCTTTCTGGAATTTCACCTCGTCCTTTTCGATAACCCTGATCTGCACCGGCTGGATACCGTAACTGGCGGCCATCTCCTGGTTACCGGTCGCCTGTTCGCCTTCCCCCCCGGTATTATAGAACTGGTAATTGAAATAGTGGTTACCGGCCAGAGCGTATTCCTGCAACAAATCGCGCACATAGCGCTCCACGCCGTTATAGGGAGCCGGCAGGTTGGGGGTGAAAAACACTTTGAAAGTCAAAGGCTCGGTCAGAGTGGCGACCGCCTCCTTGCTGATCGGCGAAAGCGAATAAACCCGGTTTTCGGTCAGATCGATACGGGTGAAAAGGTTGATACCGACCAGGTTGATCAGAACCACGACCACCAGGTAGAGAAGAAATTTACCGTAACGCCCCAAAGGACTGTTTTTCTTTTTTTGACTGTCATTTGCCACAATCAAACCTCCTTGAATATCGGGCTTTTGAACTCATCAGCACCGGATAACAGACAAACGTGCATTCGCATGATCTTTTGCGCCGTCATCTCTTCTCTTTCAGCACCAGGGCCGTAGCGTAGAGCGAGACAAACATGATCGAAAAGAAATAGATCAGGTCCCGGGTGTCGATTATTCCCCGGGCGATGGTCTGGAAATGGGTGGCCGAGGCCAGGTAGGCGAAAAAGCCGAGAACCCCTTCGGGCACGAAGAAGAGTATCCGGTCGAGCACGGTCAGGGCAAAACAGCTCGCCATGCCGATGATGAAAGCGATGATCTGATTTTTGGTCAGAGAGGAGGCGAAAAGGCCGATCCCGATATAAGCTCCGGCCAGGAGCAGGGCCCCGCCGTAACCGCCGATCACCGGCCCCCAGTCGAGATCACCGAGCTGGGAAGCGGTCAGGGCATAGGCGAAGGTCGGCAGCAACATCAGGGCAACAAAGGCTAAAGCCGCAAGAAATTTGCCGAGGACGATACTGGTGTCATTCAAAGGCAGGGTCGAAAGCAATTCGAAAGAACCCCCGTTCAGTTCCTCGGAAAAAAGACGCATGGTCACAGCCGGAATGACAAAGGAGAAAATCAGGGGCAGCTGGATGAAGAAGTTCCGCAACTCGGCCTGGTTGTAGAGGAAAAAGGTGGAAAAGAAGAACCAGCCTGAAATCAGCAGAAAAGTGGTGATCACGATATAGGCGATGGGGGAGAAGAAGAAACCCTTCAACTCCTTTTTGAAAACTGTAATAGTGCCACTCATTTTCTAATCCTCCCGGGTTAATTGGGCGAAAATGTTTTCCAGCGACCGGGTCCGGCGGTGAAAATCGAGAAGCTCCCAGCCCTGTTCACGGATCACCCGGTAGAGGGCCGGCCGCACATCCTCATCCTCCTGGCTGAACACCGCCAGTTTGACGAGGTCCTCCTCACTCTCCTCGAGCGGCAGGATTTCGATCTCGGCGACCCCGGGAACCCGAAGCAGTTCGGCCCGGATCGGCTCGGCCGCAGCCTGTCTGAAGACCACATCGACCACCGCGGCGCCACCGACCTCGCGCAGGAGCTGTTCGGTCGGCCCATCGGCCACGATCCGGCCCCGGTTGATGATTACTATCCGATCGCAAGTGGCTTCAGCCTCACTCAAAATGTGGGTCGAAAATACTACTGTCTTTTCCCGGCCGATCTCCTTGATCAGCTGGCGGATCTCGAT
>JAADEO010000206.1 GCA_013153415.1 Deltaproteobacteria bacterium | reverse complement strand
GGCGGCCCGCTCGAAGGTTTGTTTTGATGTAACTTCACACCCCATTTCAGGTACAGCATTTATGGTGGTTTTTTCCGGTTCACGCGAAGGCGCGAAGCCGCGAAGTCTGGCCGGTTGTTGACTTTGCGTCGCTTTCCGTTCACGGTGTACAGTTTACGGTCTGCCCTCATAAGCCTCGATCCTTATCCCTCTACCTTTCGCGGCTGCGCGAGAGTCTTTCCCCGGTTCGAATCCAATTTCCCGGTCGAATCTGATGCGCCCGACGGGCGGGTGACCGGGTGAGCAGTTACCTTTTAAAGCAGGGACAGGTCCTGTAACCCAATCGGGCTTTTCCGGTCCGCAAACAAGAACTCTTAGGCCACGAAAGATCACGAAAAGCCATGAAAGATGAAGCCTGCCTTTCGTACCTTTCGTGCAATTTCGTGGCTTATCCAAAGAAAAAAATGACCTGTAAGGTACTGATAATGAAAAAGGCGCCTTTACGGCGCCTTTTTTTCTGACAAGGGGGCTGGATAAATCTTGTTTTCGCGGTTTTTCGTGTCCTTTCGTGGCTTATCGAAATCGTCTCCGTCTTACCGACTCCCCAGATCAGCCCCGGCCGGCACTGCCTAAGACATTTTCATTCTTGTCGATGATCATCTTGGTCAGCTCTTCCCGGGCCGGGCCGAGATACTTGCGGGGATCGAACTCCTCGGGCTTTTCGGCGAAGACTTTGCGGATCATGGCGGTCATCACCAAGCGGCCGTCGGAATCGATGTTGATTTTGCAGACCGAGGACTTGGCCGCCCGGCGCAGCTGCTCGGCCGGGATGCCGACCGCGGCCTTGAGGCGACCGCCGTAGCGGTTGATGATTTCAACATATTCCGGCAATACCGAACTCGATCCGTGCAGGACGATGGCGAAGCCGGGAATCCTTTTTTCAATCTCCTCCAAGATGTCGAAACGCAGTGGCGGCGGTACCAGAATCCCTTTTTCATTACGGGTGCACTGTTCTGGTTTGAACTTGTAGGCTCCGTGCGAGGTTCCGATCGAGATGGCCAGGGAATCGACTCCGGTCCGTTTGACGAAATCCTCGACCTGGTCGGGATCGGTGTAGATCGATTTGGCAGCCTCGACATCATCCTCGATGCCGGCCAGCACCCCCAGCTCGCCCTCGACCGTAACGTCATGTTTATGGGCGAATTCCACGACTTCGGCGGTCAGTCTGACATTCTCTTCGTAGGCGTGGTGGGAACCGTCGATCATGACCGAAGAGAAGCCGCTCTCAATGCAGGAGACGCAGAGTTCCAGGGTGTCGCCGTGGTCGAGATGCAGGGCGATCGGGTTGCTGTATCCGGCTTTCCGGGCCATGGCCACGGCGCCTTCGGCCATGTAGCGGAGCATGGTCTGATCGGCATATTTACGGGCGCCGCTGGAGACCTGGAGAATGAGCGGCGAGTTCGAGCGGCCGCAGCCGTTGATGATCGCCTGAAGCTGCTCCATGTTGTTGAAGTTATAGGCCGGTACGGCATAGCCGCCGGCGAAGGCCTTGGCGAACATCTCTTTGGTGTTGACAAAGCCGAGATCCTGGTACCTGGTTGCCATTGTTGGACTCCATTAGTCGTAGTGAAAGAAATGGGCTGGAGACAATCTCTGCACCGGTAGATTACATAAAATATTTTTTCTGTCAAGCCGCCTTGTTTATTGCGGTTGCGAAGAGTTTTCCCGAGGGTTGGCAGCGAGCAGGTTACGGGCCTGGATACGGCTGTTCTCCTGGTCGGCTTTGAGGTTTTCGATGATGGCAACGAGAAAGGAGGGAGCTCTGCGACTGCCGGTTAGCGAGTAACCGATGCCGGAGAGAAGGATTGACAGAGCTACGGAGCAGCTTGCCAGCAGAAGGACGAAGGCGGCGCAGTTCTGATAGAAACCGCTGTCGGAGAAGCGCCCCGGAAGCTGGATCTCCTCCGGTTCTTCCGATTGGCTGGTTATGATGCCGCGGTTGAGAAAATCGAGAATGATGCGGCAGGTGTGGAACTGTCCCAGAGTACTGTGGCTGAGAATCTCTTCCAGGCTGCGATGACCGTCGAACAGTTGATAGATCTCGAGCTCATCCCGGCTGAACTGCTTTTCCAGTCCCTCGCGGAAGAAGGAACGGTCATGATCGCTGAGCTCCTCACCGCCCAGGGCCAGGGTCAGGGTCGTCTCGAAAACCCGGTTCAAAGGCTGCAGTCGTTTTTTCATTTCCGCCATCTCGTCGGTCTGGCGCAGGGCCTCGAGGATGATGAAGTTGGCATCCTGGGGCGGGAAATAGGTTGGACCGCAGATCTCGCTGGTGGGGATGAATTTGTAGTGTCCCCGGGTCCACTGCAGGGTGATGATGAAGGATTCGATAAGGCGGCGCAGGTTGATCTCCTCGAGTGTCTCCCGGGAGATCAATTTTTTCTGAAGCAGGTTTTTTTCGAGATCATGATCGCTCTGGCAGTCGTGTTCCCGGCAGAGCCGGTCGAACTGTTCCCGGCTCAAATGGCCTGCTTTGATCAGGATCTCCTCCAGGGCCATGGTATGCCGGGGAAAATTGCAGCTGAAGTCGACCAGCTTGCCATCGTTGAATGACCATGAACTGCTGCCGTCTTCGCCTTCGACCGACAGGATGCCGCATTTTACCTGCTGGGTGATGAGCTGCATGATGTCGGTGAGCTCGAAATTCTCCAGGTCGGCATTGAGTCCTTTGGCGAGAATGTTTTCGTTCATAGAGCCCTCCTCGCACTCCAGCCACGTTGGTCACGGTAGCGCAGCCAGACCAGGACCGCCAGATTGATCCCCCAGATGAACATTGGCAACACGATCTGCAACCAGGCGCAGGACGGAGGGAAAGGTTCGAGGATGCCGGTCTGGCAGATCAGGATATTGTAGATCCAGAGAAGCAGGGGGATGAAAAAAAGCATGGCATAAAACTGCCGGTTGGTGGTGAACTGGTAATAGCCGGGCAGCAGACAGCCGATGACGGTGGAGATCGCCAGGCGGTTTTCAACTCCCCCGGGAGCCTGCCGGGAACTGGCCGGGCGGGGGCGGCATAAGGGGCAGAGCTTGTGGTCGCTGGCCGATCGGGGAAGGTGGAACATCCGCCCGCAGGCCAGACAGATTCGGCGTTCGGCCGGAGTTTTCACGGTCAGAAAGAGCAACCCGCCAAGGGTCGCCAGGACCAGGATGAAATAACTCGTCCGGCCGGCTCCGGGAAAGATGAGTTTGCCTATGAATTCCGGCAGAAAGGTTTCGATGCCGGATTGTTCGTCGGCGTAACGCTGGTAGAAGTCTTTGGGCAGGGGAAGAAAAACCAGTTCCATCTCCATGGTTGGTGCTGGTTCGAAGTCGTCCCGGCTTTCCTCTCGGCGATTCAACTCGGGGCTCAGGCGTAGTGCCGTCTCCAGGGCCTTGGCGCTTTCCTTGAGATCGAAAGAGGCCCGCAGGTAGGCCTGGCTGAGGTTGTAGTAGGGGATCCCGGAGTTCTTTTTCAGAGAGATGGCTTTCCGGTACAGAGGGATGCTTTTTTCGGGTTGGTCGAGGAGCAGGTAGAGATTGCCGAGATTGTTGTAGACCGCCGCCAGACTGACCTTTTTGGCGATGATCTTTTCCAGGAATATCGCGGCCTGCTGATACTCCTTGCGCAATCGGGCGGCTTCAGCCTGGGAAAAGAGTTGCAGGACCAGCTGGCTTCGGTTGCTGGCCGGTTGCCGGAGTTCGATTTCGTTATGGTCCGGACCCAGACCGGAGATATTCTGCTGAGAAACCTTGAAGAACGAGGAATCGAGGGCCAGCAGGGACAGCATCCCCTTCTCGTAAGCATATGGTACGGCCAGCAGCGAGACCATGATGATTGTCAACAGGAGGTTGTCCCGCCGGGTCGCCAGGGTGGCCAGGGCCAGGGCCAGCAGCAGGAGGCCGGGGAGCGGGGCCGGGATCAGGATGACCAGCAGGGCGACAGCCGTTCCGGTCGCCAGCAGGGTCAGGTTGCCAAGCCGGTTGAGTTTGAGGCGTCCGGTTTCGGAAACCGTGCGGTAATATCTGGCGACCAGCAGAAAAGTGGTCAGCAGGAGCAGGGAGAGGGGGAGGAAAGCCAGGGCCAGCCAGAAAAAGGTTGAGGCATAGTAGCTCTCCATCCGGCTGTTGCGGAATTTTTTAGCGGCTTTGAGAAAGACGGAAAATGATTGCAGGTAGTGTCCGGATTGGAAAAGGATTTTGCTTAAGGCAGTTTCCGGAAAAGCGAGATCGGGGGAGATCTCGACCGCCGAACGGGCCAGCTCGATCTTTACCGTATCCGGCAATTGCGGCCGGTTGGCCAGCTCCAGCAGGGCCTGGGAGTAGATCGAAGCATTGGCCAGATGGCTGGCATGCTGAGCCCGGATGAATTTTCTGACCGCCGGGCGGATCCGGTCGGCACTGGTCATCGGTGTCCGGATCAGATTTTGCCAAGCCTCCTCCAGGGGGGAGGCGGCCCGGCCCGGGAGTGGAAACAGGAGGAGGGCTGCCAGCAGTAAAAGCGGGATAGAAAGCCTGCCGCTTTTGACGATTTCGGGATTTTTGCTCAAAGCCACCTCGGTCAAGAAATTGCGGGGGTTCAGGTTTTTTCCAGGATGCCGTTGATAGTGAAGGTTATGTCGACGCTCAGCAGGTTGCGCTGGTCGGCGTCGGTCGCCAGGCGTAGAGGAATGGTGAGCGTATAGGAATCCTTGAGCCTGGGTTTGCCGATCTGAACTATCTCCGGTTTGAAACCGGCACTGATCTCGGTCGGATCGTCAATCCCCGGGGCGGGCTGGGGAGAAACTGTTTCGGGGCCCGGGATGGTTGCACCCGTGAGCGGGGTGGAGGCGGCGGTTCCGGTGGCTGAAGGCGCAGTCGGGCCGGACGAAGGAACACTCTGCGGGCCGGCTGAAGGCGCTCCACCCGGTGCCTGGGCGGCAGGCTTGTCGGAGCGGATGCTTTTGCGCTTCAGATCCTGCAGTACCAATTTGCAGCAGGTGGTCAGGGTTTCGAGAACGCCCTGGCCACTGACCGCCGAGGCCGGGTAGCGGTGCGCCACCTGGTAGGGGCTGAAAAGCTGGTCGAGTTCCTCGATGCTCATGACATCGCCCAGATCCCTTTTGTTGTACTGCAGGACCATGGGGATCTGGCTGATGTCACGGTTGTAGTATTTGAGGTTCTCTATCAGATTGTTGAAACTTTCAATATTTTCGTCCCGCATCGAAGTCTGGGAGTCGGCGACGAAAATCACGCCGTCGACTCCGGTCAAAACCGCTTTGCGGGTAGAGTTGTAGTATACCTGGCCGGGGACCGTATAGATCTGGAAACGAGTTTTGAAACCGCCGACATTTTCAAGTTCGATCGGCAGGAAATCGAAGAAGAGGGTCCGGTCGGCGTCGGTGGCCAGCGAGACCAGTTCACCGCGCTGCCGCGGATTCAGCTTCTGGTGGATGTACTGGACGTTGGTGGTTTTGCCGCAGAGAGCCGGACCGTAGTAGACGATCTTGGCACTGATCTCACGCTTCTTGTAGTTGAAGATTGCCATGTTGGTTCCGTATTTTGTTGGCTTCGTACCTCAAAGGGCATTTCCGATGGTCACAAAGTAAGTAGTGCTCTTTAAATTAGGTAGTGCTCTTATCAGAACATTATCTTGTTTTCTTGATCAGGAGACAACTTGTAAAGCGCTACACCGTATCGAATTTACAGGTCGAGCTGCTCACTGGATGATGGTTTCGGCATCCTCAAGCCCGCGTATCTCCTGGAGCAGTTCCTGGTTGTCGGGCTCCAGGGCGTAAGCTTCGTGAAACGCCTCCAGAGCCTGGGTCTTGTGTCCCATTTCTTTCAGGATCAGACCGAGCTGCATCTTCAAGGTCAGAAAATCCTGCCGGGTCAGGCCCTTCTCCAGCAGCCCCTGCTGGACCTGGGAGAGCGCGGCGCTCAAGGAGCCCATCTCGAAATAGATCCGGCTTCTGAGCAGCAGGGCCGGGAGCCGGAAATTGGCCGAAGCGAGAGCCCCTTCGCTCTCTTTCAGGGCCTGGTCGGGCATATCCAGTTCAAAGTAGGCCATGGCCAGATTGTAGCGGAATTTGTCCTGGTCGGTATCGTTGTCCTCCTGGACGGTCGATTTCATGGTCTGGAAGATTTCTTCGATACCGTGTCCCTGGACGTCAGTTTCCGTATCCTCCATGGCCGCAGGAGCAATTGTGCTTTCATCGATCAGGATGTCACTGCCGAGTTCAGCGCCGAGATCGAAAAAGGTGTCATCGTCGGCACCGTTGTCGGCCAGGGAGGCCGGGCTTTCCTCAGGGGTCTTCTCCCGGGTGACGATGATATCGGAATAGATACTTTTGGCGCTCTCCTGGTAATCGGGAAAGAGCTCTTTCAACATCAGCCGGTAAGGCTCTTTTTCCGGAGCGATGCTGATGATGGTT
>JAADEO010000038.1 GCA_013153415.1 Deltaproteobacteria bacterium | reverse complement strand
CCGCCAGGACCCCGACCTCTTCCAGTTTTTTTTCGACGATGGCATTGGTGGTCAGCGTGGTGCTCAGGTTGATTTTGCGGATGGCGTTGGCCGCTCCGGAAGGCAGGATCTTTTCGAGGACGGCATCGAGCGAGGCCACCAGGTTGTCGTGGACGGTTTCGATCTTGGCCGTGGCCCGGATGCCGCCATCATCGATGATGACGGCATCGGTATGGGTTCCGCCGATGTCAATTCCCAGCAGCATGATAATTCCTGTTTAGAATAGGAGTTGATGTTCGTTTCCGGGCATAACATAAACCCCGATCGAGGTCAAAACTTTCCTCCCCGTACCGGTACAAATCGATGCGACCTGCAACTGGGCGCTTGTCTGTCATCCTATCCTTTTCAGGACTCCGACCAGACATGTTTTGGCCGAATTGTTTTTCCGCCCTCGTCCGGGTTGACGGGCGGAGTTTGTGGTAGTGAGGTGAGCAGCAGGGGAGAGTAGCTTTTCAACTCACGGTCGAGACCTCGACAGTCGGGTATGATCCCGGTCAGCCGCCGGTAGAATTCGGGGCCGTGATTCTTGATTTCGGTATGTACGAGTTCATGCAGGAGGACTAGATCCATGAGCCTGGCGGGCAGCAGGGCGAGTTTGAGGTTGAGGCTTACATTGTTGTTGGCCGAACAGCTGCCCCAGCGGGTCTTCTGGTTGCGGATGGTGACCCGGTTGCAGGAAAAACCGTGTTCTTCGGCCAGTTCAGCCAGCCGCTGGCGAATTCTCGCCGCTTCCCGGTCGCTATCGAAACCCTGGTTGCGGGAAACCAGCTCGGCGGTAGCCCGGCGGCGCTCTTCTCCCATCCTGAGCTGTCTTGCTATCCAATCCCGTTTCTCGACCACGAACTTTTCGGCTTGGCGCAGGGAAGCGTTGCGCGGTACCGCCACCCGGATGCTGCCATCGGCCCGAATCCGGATGTTGATTCTCCTGGCCCGTTGGCTGGCGACAAAAGATACCGGTCCGATATCGGGATAGACGATCTCTAAAGGTAATGTGACGCGGCGTTTCGGCATGCTCTCATCTATTAACGGTTTTGCAATAAATCGGAAATCATGGGAAAACGGGTTGTACCGAAACCCTCATCTCTTGATCACGATTTCACAGCGAACCACGGGGTCGATACGTTCCAGTTTGCGGATGGTTTCAACCTGCAGTCCGATACTGCCGGCGATCCGGTCCAGATCGGCCGGCGGCAGGGCTCCACCGATATTCCAGAGCCAGTTGTCGGGTTCCCGGCTGAAACCTTCCGGCAGGGCCTC
This sequence comes from Deltaproteobacteria bacterium, assembly GCA_013153415.1. Lineage (GTDB taxonomy): Bacteria > Desulfobacterota > Anaeroferrophillalia > Anaeroferrophillales > Tharpellaceae > JAADEO01. The sequence goes on along the minus strand of JAADEO010000038.1, from coordinate 5,195 downwards.
GGTCAGGAGAAAATCATAAATCAGCAATGTGCCTTCGGGATTGAGAGCATCTTTCGCCTGCCTGAGAAAAGCGGGTTTGTCGTAGACCAGGTTGAAGGAGCCGTTCATCAGGATCAGGTCGGCCGGGGCAGGGGAGATCCTTTGCAGCCGGTTGAAATCTCCGGCATGAAGGGTGATGCGTTTTTTTTCTTCCGGGAAACGGCCAAGCAGCTTTTTCGCTTGATCTCTCAGCCCGGTACTGTTTTCGATGCCTGCGAGCCGGTCCAGTTGCGGGCAGGTCCGGGCGGCAAAAAGCAGGTCGAGACCGGCCCCGCAGCCGAGATCGAGCAGGCTTTCCGGCTCAAATTCGGTTATTCGAGGCAGGGGATTGGCGCAGGGAAAGGCGCAGTCTTGCAGTTTTTCCGGTATCTGTCGGATCAACTCCTCCGGATAACCCAGTTGCCGCAGCAGTTCTCCGCCCCGGCTGACCGGCACCGGACTGAGCAGCCCCTGTCTGCTGGTCGCGGCCCGGTCATACATATCCTGCAGGGTGGTGGTCAGTCTGTGGGAAAAAGCGGCACGGTCCAAGGTGGTCTCCGGTTCGGGAAAAGATAATGGTTGCGGCCTATAGCATATAAAGACGGTTGATTTCAAACTGTACATTTTCCGGGGCAATGGGTTATATAGCGGAGAAGAATCTTAGCGAAATTTTTTATGTTGCCAAGCTGCATCGAGTTGCTGGCCAGGAGCTTTTCATGGGGTATGATAGGAACTATATCGTGGTGGTCCAGTGCCACTTGGTCAAAGAGCGCTGTTCCGGCTATTTCTGCGAGAAGGCTTTTTTCGAGCGTTCCGGGGAATTTGCCTGTTATGCCGGAGAAAAGGAGTTGCGCATCAACTACATGACCTGCGGCGGTTGTTGCGGCCGGGCCGTGCATCGCAAGCTTACCAACCTGCTGCGCCAGTCGCGGCGCCGGGAGGAACTGGGCAAGAAGCAGTTCATTGTCCATTTCGCCTCTTGTATTACCAACGATAATTTTCATGGACCGCCCTGTCCCCATCTCGACTATCTCAAGGATCTGGTGACCCGGCTGGGACTCGAATATGTCGAAGGTACCAATATCAGCCCCAAGGCCGAGGCCCGGCGTCTCGAGGGGCGCTACCGGTTGCGCCCGGCCCAGGAACGGGCCCGGGCTGAGGAAGAGGAAGCGGATGGCGCCGATTGACGGAGGATGGCGATGAGCCGGACCGAGTTTATTCTCTTCGACTTGGATAACACCCTCTATCCCCGTTCCTGTGGTCTCTTCGACGAGATCGACCGGCGTATCAACCATTATCTGAAAGAGTTTGTCGGTATTCGGGAAAGAGAAGTCGATTTCCGGCGGCGTTCCTACATGGAGACCCACGGTACCACTTTGAATGGTCTCATGCATTATCATGGGGTCGAGCCCGGCCACTACCTCGATTATGTTCACGATGTCGACCTGGGCCGTTATCTCGATCCCGATCCCGAACTCCGGGCCCTGATTGCCGCCTTGCCGGGCCGGAAATACATTTTCTCCAACGCCTCAGCCGGCCACTGCCGGAGAGTGCTCGAAAAGCTCGGACTGGATGATCTTTTCAGTGCGGTTTACGATATAGATTTCTTTGCCTACCGCCCCAAGCCCCGACCCGAGATCTACCACGAACTCCTTGCCGAAATCGGCGGTAACCCCCGGAACGGAGTCATGGTCGACGACATGGCCGTCAACCTCGAACCGGCCGCCGCTTTAGGAATGCGGACTTTCCATTATCTACCGGAAGGGAATGACGGTTTACCGTCGTGCAACAGACGGATTCTGTCCCTGTCGGAACTGGTTGATCTGGTAAGGTAATACGGAGAGATGCTTGCGGTATGGTTTCGGCTATTCAATGTCCGTCACTGCTGGCCGGGGTAAGGATAGCAGCCTTTCGGCGTTGCTGTGGGCCACTCGGACGGCGATTTCCGGAGGGAGGTTTTCGAGGAGCAGGCGTTCTGCGCTGATGGCCGGGCCGAGTTTGGCGAAACGGCCGACGACATCGCTGCCGACCAAAAATCGGTCGGGGTGTTTCCTGATCAGTTTGAGCCACGACGCAGCCGGTTTGCCGTTTTTATCGAACAGGTAGTGCGAGGTCAGGGTCCAGGAGAGCATGATCGACAGATTCGGGTATTGTTCCAGTAGGCGACCGATAACCTGTCCCAGCCCGGAAAGATGCTGGCGCCGTTCGATATTGGCGCTGGTGCCGGCATGGGCCCAGATGATCCGGGTCCGTGGATGTTTCCGTAGCGCGTTTTCAACCTCTCCAAGGTAGATGAACCCGGGTTCCCGCGGGCTCGTGATATTGCTGTGCAACAGAACCGGCAGGTTGTTCTCGGCAGCCAGCTCGTAAACCGGGTCCAGGGCCGGGTGGTCGGCCCGGGCGCTTTCACCGTAAGTCAGGTGACTCAGGATGTCGTGCCGGGTCAGGATCTCGCCGATACCGTCCCAGAAGCCCGGATAGAGTTTCAGCATCAGCCGGATATGTTCGACGGCGTTGCGATCGGTTGGGTTGAAACCGCAGATGAAAGGGTGCAGCCGGTTTCTTTTTTCCGGTGGCAGGGACAGAATGTCCCGGGCCAGGATGACATCGGTGGCGCTGTAGTAATAGACCCTGCCGGCATCCGATTCGTATCGCAGGGGTCGGATCGGGGCGTGTTCGCCCCAGACTTTCTGCAAAGGTACGCCCATTACCCAGGCCGACCGGATCCCGGCATCTTTCATTTCTCTGAAAAGCACTTTCATGCCGTCGCCGGACTGGTTGAAATCGAGATAGTGCAGCTCGCAGTCGATCAGGTAAGGTGCTTCTCTCTTTTCCTCCGCCCAGAGCCTCCCCGTTGCCAACCAAAGCAGCAATATTCCTATCCCTGCTGTCAGCCTGGCTGATCGTTTCATTACTGTTCTGCCCCCTCTTTGGCTTGGTTGAATGGGCTCTCAGGTCTGTCGGGTTTTACAGGCTGTGGCCAGAAAGTAGAAGAGCCCGGCGACCAGGATGATGACCGGGCCGCTGGAGAGGCTGTACTGATAGCTGATACCCAAACCGATGACTATCGCCATTGCCGCGAAAAAAACGGCCAGCAGCATCATTTCAAAAAGCCGCCGGGCAAACAGGGCCGCAGTGGCCGCCGGCAGGGTCAGCATGGCGATGACCATGACGATACCGACCACCCGGACCATGAGAACCACGGTGACGGCGGTCAGCCCGAGCAGAGCCTGGTAATAAAAATCGACCCGGATGCCCCGCAACCGGGCGAACTCCTCGTCGAAACAGACGGCCAGGATCTGGTGGTAGCAGCCGCTGGCAAAAAGGAGGATAATCACATCGAGAACCAGGATTCGGAGCAGATCCCGGTTTGAGACCAGGAGGATGTCACCGAACAGGTAGCTGGTCAGGTTGAAGTAGCCCGGAGTCAGGTCGATGAAAATGATTCCCAGAGCCATGCCGATGGCCCAGGTGGCGCCGATCATGGTCTCCTCGCGCTGACCTTTTTTATGGCCGAAATGGCCGATGATGAAGGTTGCGATCAGGGCTGCGATCAGGGCTCCGGCGAGAGGATCGAGCCATTTTACCTGGCAGACGGTTTCGAGCCAGAGGGCGGCGCCGATGCCTCCCAGGACGCAGTGGGAAACGGCTCCGGCCAGGTAGCTGATGCGGCGGCTGACGACGTAGGTGCCGATAACCCCGAAGGCGATGCTCGAGGCCAGTCCCACGGCCAGGGCGAGGCGCAGAAAAGTGTTGCCGGGATCGGCCAGGGCGGTAAAGAAATCGCTCATCATCAAACCGTAGGCTGGTGCGGCTGGTGCCCGTTCCGGGCGCAGCGATGATCGTGGCGGATGAGATTGAAATCGCCGCCATAGATATCCTTGATCAGGGTACCGTTGATCTGGCTGGTGGGATGGATAACCACTTGACGGTTGACGCAGATGACGCTTCTGACCACCTGGGAGACGATGCCGAGATCATGAGTGACGAACAGGACCGTCATTTTTTGGCTGAGCCGGGCCAGGGTTTCGTAAAGGTTCTCTTCGCTTCGCGGGTCGATATTGGCGGTCGGCTCGTCGAGCAGCAGCAGCCGGGGTTCGGTGGCCAGGGCCCGGGCGATCAGCACCCGCTGGCGCTGGCCGCCGGAGAGTTGGTGAAAGGATTTGCCCGCGGTTTCCGCCAGACCGACTTCGGCCAGGGCGGCCCGGGCGATCTCCTTCGCCCGGGCCGGGTAGCCGGAAAATAGTTTTTTCCCCGGCCGGCCCAGTTGTCCCATCAGCACGACATTGAGAACCGAGACCGGAAAAAGCGGGTCGAGATGGGCGTACTGGGGGAGGTAGCCGATCTCCCGGCGAGCCTTCAGCGGCGGTTGGCCGAAGACTCTGATTACACCCCGGTCGGGTTCGAGCAGGCCGAGGATGATTTTCAACAGCGTGGTTTTGCCGCCTCCGTTGGGACCGACGATGCTGGCCAGCTCCCCCTCCGGAATTTCCAGATTGACTTTTTCCAACACCGGGTGATCCCGGTAGGAGAAATCGAGATCTATGATGCTGACGGCGGGAGTGGAGTGATGACTATGCATATGCTTTTCGGCCGGTCAGGGTTGCAGATGTTGACGGATGGCGGTAGCGATTCGGAACAGGTTGGCGCAGTAATCCCGGGCCAGAGGATCGATCGCGATGACGGTGCCGTCAATGGCTGCGGCGATGGTAGCCGCGCTACGGCGGTCGAACTGGGGTTGGACGAAGACGACTTTGACTTTCTCTTTGCGGGCCCGGCTGATGAGCCGGCTTAGGGCTTTGCCTTTGGGGGGTTTGCCCTCGGTTTCGACTGCCAGTTGCCGCAAGCCGTAAGCCGCGGCAAAGTAGCCGAAAGCCGGGTGGTAGACCAGCAGGGTGCTGCCGGCCAGCGGTTTCAGGGTCTGGCGCAGTTTGCGGTCGAGTTCCTCGAGTTCCCGTTGCAGGTTCCGGAGGTTGGCGGCGTAGAAGCTTTTGCCTCCAGGATCGATTCGGGTCAGGGCTGCGGCGATGATTGCGGCCTGGTGCGAGGCCAGTCGGGGATCGAGCCAGGTATGCGGGTCGGGGTGGGAGAGCGCCGTCCTGGGAGATGTAGCTGCGGTCGCAGATTGCTGCATGGCCCGTAACTTGATGCCGGCTTGGAGATTGATGATTTCCGGG
>JAADEO010000072.1 GCA_013153415.1 Deltaproteobacteria bacterium | reverse complement strand
TGCCGATATCTCCTCGATCAGCGGCCGTATCGAACTCCTGGAGATCCGGGAACGCTGGAACCCAGAAAGCGAGAAACTGCGGGCCACCGTCACCGCCGCCTGCCATGGCCAAATTCATCGGCGCAACGGCAGTACGGTCACCCTGGACTTGCCTCCGGTAACCGTGAGCGGTTACAGTTCGATGGAGGAGCAGCTTGACAACGCCGCCGCCCTGATCAGTGAAAGGATCAGGAAAGCGCTGACTGACAAAACCGGCGGGTTCCCGAACAAAACCTCGGAAGCGACTTCCGGATCCGGCCACGGGTTTGAGTGATTTTCCAACCAGGTATCAGTGACAGCAAAGGAACGCGAAGATGAACAACTTCAATGAATTAAACAATTACATCGCCAATTTTCAATTTGACTGGCAAAGTATCATCGGCCTGATAGTCATTGCCATTGTTCTCTACATCGCCTTCAAGATCGGCGCTTTCGTCCTCAAGATCGTGGTCGGCCTGGCCGTCATCGCCCTGATTGCCATCCTGGTGATCAAGCTTCTGCCCTTCCTGGGGTTGTGAACCCCTCCTCTTCTGTGATAGATAAGCCGAACCGTGCTTAAACTCACTCCAACGGGAGAAAGATGATGGTAAAATTGGGAGTCAATGTCGATCATGTCGCCACGGTCCGCGAAGCCCGGGGCATCACCGAACCCGATCCGGTGGCCGCTGCGGTCCTGGCCGAACTCGGCGGTGCCGACGGTATAACCGTCCACCTGCGCGAAGACCGGCGCCATATCAAGGAACGCGACGTCAAGCTGCTCAAAGAGACCATCAAGGTACCGTTGAACCTCGAGTTGGCCATGGCTCCGGAGATCCTTGATTTCGCCCTGGCAATAAAACCGCACTCAGCCACTTTCGTACCGGAAAAACGGGCCGAGCTGACCACTGAAGGCGGCCTCGATGTGATCGCCAACCGCCAGCGTCTGCAAACGGTGATCGAAAATTTTCAGGCCGCAGGCATCATCGTCAGCCTCTTCATCGACCCGGATGAGGCGCAAATCGAAGCCGCGGCCGAACTGGGAGCCCAGTTCATCGAAATCCACACCGGCCGCTACTGCGACGCGACCTGTGAAAACGACGTCCGGAACGAATTCTCCCTGATCGAGCAGGCCTGCATCACCGCCGCCAACTGCGACCTGCGCATTAACGCCGGTCATGGCCTCAATTACCGCAATGTCTCGCAGATCGCCCGCCTGCCCGGCCTCGAGGAGCTCAATATCGGCCACAGTATCATCGCCCGGGCCGTCTATGTCGGTCTCGAGCGGGCGGTACGGGAGATGAAAAACCTGCTGCCATGAGTATCTTCGGGATCGGCAGTGATATCGTCGAGGTGAGTCGTATCGAACACCTCATCACTACTTCCGGGGATCGTTTTCTCAAGCGGATCTACTCCTCCGCAGAAATCACCTATGCCATGGCCAAAGCCCGGCCGGCCCTCCACTTCGCCGCCCGTTTCGCGGCCAAAGAAGCTTTTGTCAAAGCCTTGGGCTGCGGTTTCCGGGACGGTATCGAATGGCGGGATATCGAAATCGAGAATAACCGGCTTGGCCGCCCAAGCATGCGGCTCCACAACCGGGTTGCGGCGATCTGCCGACAATACGATCTGCTGGAGCCATGGCTCACCCTGGCCCATGAGCAGGAATACGCCCAGGCCTTTGTAATCCTGGAAAGCGACGCGGGGAAAAATCCCGCAACCCAAACGGGCATTTCGGCCCACGAATAAATGCTTTCAGCAGAACATTTTCTTGTTTTTCAAACCAGAAAATGACCTGCAAGGTTGTAAGGAGCAATCCATGACTTTACCCGGGAATCTGATGACCACCGCCATGGCGGTCATGCCCCACACCGACATCGACGAGGCCCTGAACCTGGCCCTCTCCCTCGATATCCCTTTCTGGCCCCAGATGCCGCTCTACAGCTATTACGAAGATATGTATGTCCAGGCGGCGGAACATTTCCCCGGCATCATTCTCGACCTCGAGAACCAGACTTTGCGCTTTTCCAGCGAAAAGTTCATGGCCGAACTGGAGGAAACCCTGGCCCATTTCGAAGAGCCGGAATATTTCGATGTCAGTGAACAGTATTCGGCCGTCTACCACCGCTTTCTGGAACTCGACCTTAAGGACCGACCGGCGATCCGCGGTCAGCTCGAGGGACCGGTCAGTTTCGGGTTCTATATCAAAGACGAAAACGACCGTCCCATCCTGTTCGACGACATGGTCCGGCCTTTTCTCTACGAATTCATGTCGAAAAGGGTCAACGTCCAACTCTCCCGTCTCAAGGAGAAGAACCCCAACGCTTTCATGTTCATCGACGAACCCGGCATGCAGTTCATCTTCAGCGCGCTGTCGGGCTACGACGATGTCCTGGCCCGGGAAGACATCAACCATCTATTTGCAATGATCGACCGCCCCCGGGGCATCCATCTCTGCGGCAATCCGGACTGGGATTTCCTCTTAGGCTTCGACATGGACATCGTCTCGATCGATCTCTATACCAATGCCAGGGTCCTGCCCCTCTACAAGCACGCCATCATCAATTTCATCGAACGCGGCGGAGTCATCGTCTGGGGCATCGTTCCCACCAACATCGAGCCATTCAAGAAAGAGACCCATCAGACCCTGATCAAACTGCTCGAAGATACCTGGCAGGGGCTCTACGATGCCGGCCTGGACCGCGAGCTGCTGCTTTCCCGCAGCCTGCTCTCCCCGGCGACCTGCTGCCTGATCAATCCCGACAAGCAGAAAACCGTCAACCTGGCTTTCGCCTCCCTGCGACGGCTCTCGGAGACCCTGCGCGAACGTTACCAGCTCGGCTAGGAGGGGAACCGCATCCGGCATGCCCATGAATCTGGAACGCGGCATCGACATTCTTCTGCGGCTGAGCGACAGCCCGGTTCTGCTCTGGCTGGTCAACCGTTTTGCCGTCAACAAAAGCCGTATCGACCGTCAGCGACTGATCGACGCGGTAATCAGACATCTTCTGGCTGATTACGGCCGGGACGGGATGCTCGGCGATCTTTCGGTTTTCGAAGCCAAGAACCTCCAGATCATCCACGACAACCTGCTGTTGCACCGGCTCAAAGGCCGACTGCCCGGAGCCCGGGGGGACAAGAGAAAGCGGTTGCAACAGGCAGTCGGCAATATCGAACAGCGCCTGGAACGGCTCAAGGAGCTCGAGGGCCCTGATGCCCTGAGATTTCTTGCCGCCCTCTATCTTGAAGATATCGCTCCCGACTTCAACCCCGCCTTTCTGATCATCTTCAGGACCCTGGCCCAGCGCATCTTCAACAACTTCATCAACTCGATCAGGCTGCATGAGGCGAGCCGCGGCAACCTGGCAACGATCCGGAAACACCTCGGCCGGGAACCGGTGTTTTTCATCGCCAACCATATTTCCAACGCCGACCATCTGCCGATCCTTTTCGCGTTGAACCGGGCCTCGCTGATTTCCCCGGTAGTCATCGGCGGCAGCAACCTCTATCGGGGAGTATCCGCCAAGATCCTGCCCAAAGTCAATGTCTGCCAGCTGAAACGGGACGACATGATCGAAAAGAAGATCAAATGGCTGGGCAACCCGGTCTACATAGAAACCTTCAAGCAGCACAACCAGTACATGTGGCTGCATAACGAACCCTATCTCTTCTATCCCGAAGGCGGGCGTTCCCGCAGCGGCAAAATTCTCAAGCCCAAGGTCGGCATCATCAAGAATGTTTTTGAATTCGTCCGCAAAACCCGGCGCCAGGCTCATTTCGTCCCCATCTCCCTCTCCTACACCTGCGTACCCGAAGATCTGGCCATCGAGGAGAGTCGCAAAGGAGTCAATATCAGCTACAGCGACCTCATCCAGCAACTGGCCCGGCTCAACCGGGAATACCGGCAATTCAAGCATACCGCCACCAGGGTGGTCCTGGGAGACCCCTTAACGGTCACTCACGATGCCATTCCTGATCTCGAGGAGTTCAGCTGCGACCTCATGCTCAGGGTCCGGGACGGTATCCGTCCGACTCCGACCTATGAAGTCGCACAAATGATCCTGAACCTCTGTGAAACCAACTATCCGAATAACAGGTTCTCGCTTGAAGAACTGCGCAAAGCGGCCCCGACAGACGACTGGAAACGCATCATCGCCGGACTCGAGATCTTCAGTACCAAAAAATTCATCCGGCCCGGCGCCGAAACCAAGGACCTCTACGAGATTTTGAACCCCGACCTTCTGCGCCAATACGCCAACCGCACCGAGTGCGATTTCTAAAAGCTTTACAGGACATTAATTTACGGGTCTGAAAATCCCGTTCGGGTTGCGGGTTCAATCCCGCATCAGAAACTGCCAAGGATGAAAGAAAACTTCGATGCCTACATCTCCCTGGGAGATAACTGTGAACCAGGGCTCCAGTTCCGCCGCATCGGCTATCAACGTAGCAGCCTCTTCCGGTATACCACCGTCACCAGCAACGCCCTGATAACACTTATCAATAACGACTTCTCAGACCTTTTTCTCAAAGAAAATCTGGAGCCGGCGGCGGTCGATCATATGGTTTTCGATCGGGGTTCGGGAATGGCGTTCCATTCCCGGCTATATTCCCGCTTCGACCCCGATATCGGCAAGCGCACATTCCGGACGGATTACGATTTCGACAAAATCTATCGCCAGGAAAAAAACAAGGTTGACTACCTGGTTGACAAATGGCACAAGCTGGCAGCGTCATCACAGAAAGTACTCTATTTTTTCAAAAACAATCAGGGATCAAGCCGAAAGGAGGCTGTCGCACTGCGCGACACCCTGGCGAACCGTTACCCCGAACATGATTTTCTTATCCTCTATCTCCAACCACGGTCTCTATTCGAGCCGCCCTGGGGAGAAGCCCGGCTCGCCAACGTTTACCTTGATCATTTGGCCCCCTATGACAACGCCCTGAAAGGGGCTGACAGGCAGGGCTGGAACCACCTGTTCCGCAACTACCCACTGAAACACCCTCCCGGGGGAAAACTCATTCACTGGCTGAGATGCCGGTTTTGATGGAAGACCTGAGAATACAATGAATTTTATCAACCGCGGCGACCAGCGACTGCAGTCATCCCATTCCGGGGCTTTCGGCACCTGGCCCAAAAACAAGCTGAACGACCCGCCCCTCGACCGCAGTCGACTGCACGATTTCGACTATCTGATGCTGGCCCTGACTTTCATTCTTGTCGGCCTGGGCATTCTCACCATCTACAGTGCGACCTATACCCCCGAAACCACCGGTTTTCTGACACCCTACTGCCGCCGGCAGCTGGCCTGGTTCGCCCTCTCCCTGGTGGTCGCTTCCGGATGTTTCCTGGTCCACTACAACGTCCTCTACCAGGCCGCCTACCCGCTCTACGGCATCGGGCTTTTTCTTTTGCTGGCCGTGGAGGTGGCCGGCACCACCCACATGGGAGCGACCCGCTGGCTCTCGATCGGCAGTTTCAACGTCCAGCCCTCGGAATTCGTCAAACTCACGGTGGTCATCGCCCTGGCCCGCTACTTCAGCAACCGGCGCCTGCCTCCGCCCTACAACCTCAAGGAACTGCTGGTTCCGGCCCTGATCGTTGCCCTGCCCTGCGTGCTGATCCTGAAACAGCCCGATCTCGGCACCGCGATGCTGATCATCATGATTTCGGGCATCGTCATCCTGATCGCCGGAGTCACCCGCGGAACCATCATCACCATTCTCATCTCCGGACTGGTCGCGGCCTTCACCGGCTGGCATTTTCTCCACGACTACCAGCGTCGCCGGATCGCTACCTTTCTCGACCCCGGCAATGATCCCTTGGGGGCCGGCTACCACATCGCCCAGTCCAAAATCGCCATCGGCGCCGGCCGGCTGTTCGGCAAGGGGTTTCTCAAAGGAACCCAGAACACCCTCCATTTCCTGCCGGAACAGCATACCGATTTCATCTTCGCCGCCTACGCTGAACAATGGGGTTTTCTCGGCACCATTTTTCTGCTCTTCATCTACCTGCTTTTCCTTTTTCGGGCCTTGAACATCGCCATGGAAACCAAGGATACCTTCGGCAGCTACCTGGCGGCCGGGATTACGGCCACCTTTTTCCTGCAGATAGCCATCAACATCGGTATGGTCTCCGGCATTATGCCGGTAGTCGGTATCCCGCTGCCGCTCTTCAGTTACGGCGGCACCTCGATGCTGACATCGATGATCCTGATCGCTATTCTCCTCAACATCCACTACCACCGCCGGGGCTGACAAGATGGCCAAAAAAAGCAAAACCTCATTTTTCTGCACCTCATGCGACTACCAGAGTCCCAAATGGCTGGGCAAATGTCCGGCCTGCAACGAATGGGAGAGCATGCGTGAAGCCCCGCCGGAAAACGATGCCGATAACCGGCATGAGACCCCGCAACTGCTGGCCGCCCTCGATGAACTCGGAGAAACCGCCCAGCCCCGCCCCCTGAACGCCATCGCCGATGAGAAGCAGCCCCGCAAACCCTGCGACATCAGCGAATTCGACCGGGTACTCGGCGG
>JAADEO010000024.1 GCA_013153415.1 Deltaproteobacteria bacterium | reverse complement strand
CCAGCAGGAAATCAGCCGACGCCAGCATCGGTACTGCTTTCCTGGGGAAAAGCCACCCCACTATTCGACCGGGGCTTCGACTTCCTCAAGCTCCTCTTCACCCTCATCGGTCACCTCGGCTCCGCCGGAGACGTTTTGCACGGTAACGATGGTAAAGTTGACCGGAGCGATAAATTCGAGTCCCTCGATATCGAGATCATTGACATGGATGGCATCGCCGATACCCAGATTGGTAACATCGATAACGATATTCTCGGGAATCTGGCGCGGCAGGCATTTCACTTCGAGAGTCCGTCGTACCGGCTGGAGCAGACCGCCCTCGGCCACGCCCACGGGTTTCCCCTCGAGAACCACCGGCAGTTCCACCTGAATCGGTTCGCCGTAACGGACGCCATAGAAGTCAACATGGATCAACCAACCGGTAACCGGGTCGATCTGGGTATCCTTGATAATCGAAAGCAGCTCGTCTTCGACTCCCTTGCCGTCGACATTGAGAGCGACCAGGGCCCCGGCATTCTCGACCAGCAGACGCTCGACCGCCATGCGGTCGACGGCATACATGGTCTGCGGACACTGGCTGCCGTACCGGACAGCGGGAATTTTGCCCTGACGACGCAACCGGCGGGCAATGCCCTTACCCGTCTCGGTTCTGGTTTCAACCGCTAATTCAGCAATTGCCATAACTGCATTTTCCTCCTTGAAAATCCTTACACGGAACCGCTAGGTCCCGTTGTCATCCACAGATGTCCCAGAATTACCGGAACCCGGTTTACTCAGCCGAAAAGAGCACTGACCGAATCCTCGAAATAGATCCGTTTGATAGCGTCGGCCAGCAGTGTTGAAACCGAAAGTACCTCGATTTTGGCACAGGCCTGGGTCCGGTCATTGGGTGGAATGGTATCGGTTATAATTACTTTTTCTAGTTTCGAGCCTTCAATCCGTTCGATCGCCGGCCCGGAGAGCACCCCGTGTGTGGCCAGTCCGTAAACCGCCGTCGCCCCCTTCTCAACCAGGGCGTCAGCCGCCTGCGTCAGGGTTCCGGCCGTATCGATCATATCATCCAACAGAATCGCGGTTTTGCCTTTGATTTCCCCAATGACATTCATCACTTCCATGACATTGGGACCACTGCGCCGTTTATCGATGATGGCCAGGGAGAGTTTGAGCTTCTTGGCGAAGGCCCGGGCCCGTTCGACCCCGCCGGCATCGGGAGAGACCACCACCAGATCACCTTTGAGATGGTTTTTGACATACGAAACCAGTACCGGAGAGGCGTAGAGATGGTCGACCGGGATATCGAAAAAACCCTGGATCTGGCCGGCATGGAGATCGACGGTCAGCACCCTCTGGGCCCCGGCCACGGTCAACAGATCAGCCACCAGTTTGGCGGTGATCGGGGCCCGCGGGGCGACCTTGCGGTCCTGGCGGGCATAACCATAATAGGGAATGACCGCAGTGATCTCGGCCGCCGAGGCCCGCTTCAGGGCATCGATTATGATCAACAGCTCCATCAGGTTGGCATTGACCGGATCGCTGGTCGACTGCACCACGAAAACATGCATTCCCCGCATGCTCTCGTGCAGTTCGACCATGATCTCACCATCACTGAAACGCTTGACCACCCCCTTGCTCAGGGGTTCGCAGAGATCACGACACAGGGCATTAGTCAACAGGGGGTTGGAATTGCCACCAAATATTTTCAGTCTTTCCATCTACAGCGCCGCCATGGATTTTTTGCAAGCGGATAGCAGCATACCATATCCATCGATGCTATACTGGCAGGGGTGGTAGGATTCGAACCTACGAATGCAGGCTCCAAAGGCCTGTGTCTTACCGCTTGACGACACCCCTGCAATCGGCCTTAGTCAAAGACCCGCCCCTAATATAGAAAAACGCACCACAAGTCAAGCACGATATGCGGAGAGGTTTGTTTTATTTCCAACTTCCCTCAGGAGGAAATCGGCCCCAGGTTGCGAGCCAGATAAAACTCGCAGCCGGCCTGCCGCCATCGCTGCCGGGCGGCCTGTTCCGCGGCCCGGGCCGGATCGAAATGATCAAAAACAGCGTAAACGACCGAACCGCTGCCACTCATCAGTGCGGCTTGCGACTCCGGACACTGTTCCAACCAGGTCTTCAACTCCTTGAGCAGAGGGTAACGTGCCATTACCGGAACCTCGAAATCATTCTCGAGCCGATATTCTGTAACCGGAGCTATAAACTGATCGACCGCAAAGTCCGGTGCTGCCTCCCGCCGGACAGCAGAAAAAGCACCATAGGCCCAGCCGGTATCGATCGCCAGCGGTGGTTTCACCAGAAGATAATAACGGGGCCGCGATGCGCCCAGAGGAGTCAGGCGTTCGCCGACGCCTTCGGCCAGGGCCAGGACCGGATCCAGGAAAAAAGGGACATCGGCCCCGAGTTCAAGAGCGATATCCCTTTTTTCCGGCGGTTCCAATGCCAAACCGTAAAAATCGTCCAGAAGCCGGATCACGGCCGCGGCGTTGCTGCTGCCGCCTCCCAAACCGGCCCCGGAAGGGATTTTTTTATCGAGAAAGAAAAACCAGCGCCCGGGCCGCGAACAGCCCCGCTCCCGGGCCCGGGCGGCCAGAAGCCGTGCGGCCCGGATCACCAGGTTGTCATCGGGAGCGGTTTCAGGCAGTTGGGGGCAGTCGAGCTCGAAGTCATCGCCGGCCGCCGGAGAGAATTCGCAATAGAGAGTATCGGCCAGGGAGATCGGTTCCATCACGGTATAGATATCGTGATAGCCGTCCGGCCGGCGGCCAACGATCCTGAGTCCGAGATTAACCTTCGCCGGAGTTGCGACAATCCGCCTGAAAACCGGGGAAAGAACGGAATTACTCAATGGTAACGCTCTTTTTACCAATCTCGAGGATCTTTTTATCCAGGACAATGGTCAGGATGCCGTTTTTCAGGGTCGCTTTGACCCGTTCCGGCAGAACCGGGTCGGGCAGCAAGATAACCCGTTCGAAACGACCGCAGACCCGTTCCAGGCAGAGAACTTCCCCCCGCTCCGGCGATTCGTAATCCTCTTCCCGGCGGCCTTTGATAACGATCTTGTCGCTGTAGACAGAAAGATCGATCTCCTCCTTATCCAGCCCCGGGACCTCGATGACCACCCGATACTTGTCACCGAGATCGAAGAGATCGACAGCGGGCAGCCACTGGGACCCGGAACGAGCTACGGAAGAAGAAGTTTCAGGCTCGGAAACCGCGAAAAAACGATCCATTTTGTTCTTCATCGAAAAGAGCATATCGAAAGTCTCATCTTTTTTCCGGCCCACAGCTCACCTCCCATCCAAGATCCCCCGCCAGGGACCTATGTCATCAACAGGCATCGAGTCAATATTCCAGCTTCTAACCCAAAAACGCAAAGAGAGCATCGGGCCCGATCCGGCCCGGTTTCTCCACCCTGAGGCAACCACCGCCGGAGCCACCATCCGGATGAGCTGTATCGGCAACCGCGACCAGCAGGCTGTCACCCAGGCAAAACACGGTTTCCGAAACGCTCTCGGGCGCGAACAACTCCTTTGTCAAGATCACGTCCATCGTCACCCGACCGCAAAGCCGGCCCTGCGGCTGATCGCGACGGAATTCAAGCTCACCCTCCGCCAGCGACCAGAAGACAGCACTCCCGGCCTCGAGAACCACATCCCCGGCCTCGACCAGCGGGAAGGCCCGTCCGGGAGCGAAATAATGGCCGCTGCGACCACCTTTTTTTTCCAGCAGGCCGACCGCCTCGAGAGACATTTCCCGGTCCCGGGCCTTGCACATGTCGTAAATCGTCAACCCGGCCACGGTCACCGCGGTCAGAGCCTCCATCTCGACCCCGGTCCGCCCGGCGAGGCCGGCCTCGCCGACGATGATGATCCGGGCCCGGCTTTCATTGCCGGCCGGGGCCAGTCCCAGAAGTTCGACCCCGGCCCAGTCTAGGGGCAGGGGGTGGCAAAGGGGAATCAACTCTCCGGTCCGTTTGGCCGCCATGATCCCGGCCAGGCGGGCGGCAGCGAAAACGTCGCCCTTGGCGATACCCCTTTCGCTGATCGCGGCCAGGGTTTCCGGCTGCAGCAGAATCTTTCCCCAGGCCCGGGCATAACGCCGGGTCACACCTTTGCCGCCGACATCGACCATAGTCGCCCGACCCCGGCTGTCCAAGTGACTCAAACCCGACATTCCTACCCCCCGATCGTCGCCATCTGCCGAGCGCATTTGCGTTCGGCATTGCAGGTCAGCCCATGGGCCGCCGATTTCCCGGCTACCGCCCGGCGAACCAAATCGGCAATCTCTTCCGGTCCGGCTCCTCGGCGCAACAGGCTTTTTATATCGAATTCATCATCGGAGAGCAGGCAGGGTCGCAGACGGCCGTCGGCGGTCACCCGGATACGGTTGCAGGAAGCGCAGAAATGCTCGCTCATCGCCGCGATCACCCCGATTCTCCCCCGGGCCGCCGCCAAGCGGTAGAGCCGGGCCGGGCTGCCGGGCGTGGTGGTCACCGTTTCCAACCGACCCAGTCCTTCAGCGATACGCTGCAGAATTTCAGCCCCGGTCACCACCTGGCCGCCGCTCCAACTCGAAGAGGAACCAATCGGCATGTACTCGATAAAACGTACATGCAACGGCAGTTTCAGGGTCAGACGGGCGAACTCGACCAACTCATCATCATTGACTCCCCGCATGACCACGACATTGAGCTTGACCGGAGAAAAGCCGGCCTTGAAGGCGGCTTCGATCCCGGCCCGCACCTGGTCGAAGCAGTCGCGCCCGGTGATTTCGGCAAAGCGTTCCGGTTTCAGGGTATCGAGACTGATATTGATACGTTTGAGACCGGCGGCCCGTAAGCTCTCCACCTGGTCGGCCAGGGCGACACCGTTGGTGGTCAGACTGATATCGTTGATACCTTCGATCAGAATCAGACGCCGGATCAGGGTGTCGAGATGGCGCCGGGTCAGCGGTTCGCCGCCGGTCAGGCGCACCTTGTCGATACCCAGAGTCACCAGCACCCGAACCAGACGTTCGATCTCCTCGTAGCTTAGAATCTCTTCCCGGAAATGGGAATTGAAGGCCGGAGATGAACAGTAACGACAGCGCAGGTTACAGCGATCCGTTACCGAAATCCTGACATAGCTGACCCGGCGGTTATGGCCATCCTGCAAAGTCGGTTTGAACATCTTTTCAGTATTTCCTTTGCCAACAACAGCAGCCAAAACGGCTCAGGCCTGGAAGGGGTTGTACTTGAGAATGGTCTGAGCCCGGTCCGGGCCGACCGAGATCAGCATCGCCGGAATGCCGAGTTTCTCCTCGACATAAGCGATATAGCGCCGGGCGTTTTCCGGCAGCTCGTCGTACTCGAGAACGGCCGAGATATCCTCCTGCCAACCCGGGAATTCGACCAGCACCGGTTCGCAGGCCTCCAGTTCCTCTATCGAAGAGGGAAAATAGTCGATCACCCGGCCGTCCAGACGATATCCTTCGCAGACCTTGATGGTTTCGAGACCGGAGAGGACATCGAGCTTGGTCAGAGCGAAACTGTCGAGCCCGTTGAGCATGACGGCATAACGCAGGGCCACGAGATCGAGCCAGCCGCAACGCCGCGGCCGACCGGTAGTGGTCCCGAATTCGCCGCCCTGTTGACGCAGGTGTTCGCCCACGGCATCATCGAGTTCGACCGGAAAAGGACCGCTGCCGACCCGGGTGGTATAGGCCTTGACGACCCCGACGACCTCGTTGACATGCTTCATTCCAACCCCGGCCGAGGCGCAGGCGTTGGCGGCCAAAGTCGAGGACGAGGTCACAAAAGGATAGGTGCCGTGATCGATATCAAGCAAGGTGCCCTGGGCGCCCTCGAAAAGAATCGCCTCGCCCGCTTCAAGATAACCGGCCATCGCGTAAGGAATCTTACGGATTGCCGGCCCCAGCTGGGCGGCCGCTTCTTTGAGCTCGCCAAAAACCGCATCGACCGCCACCGGCTCTTCACCGTAGATCTTCTGCAGCAGGAGATTGTGCTGCTCGAGGAGGGCGCTCAGGCGCTTGTAGAGAACCTCTTCCGGGGCCAGCAGATCGCCGAGACGCAGTCCCCAGCGGGCCATCTTGCTCTCGTAAGCCGGGCCGATGCCCCGACCGGTGGTCCCGATTTTGGCGCTGCCCCGCTGCCGCTCCCGGGCCTGATCGAGACGCCGGTGACTCTCGAGAATCAGGTGGGCCTCGTCACTCAAAACCAGTTGCGAGATGATCTCTCGACCACTCTCCTGCCGTAAAAGCTGGATTTCATCCAGCAGGATCTTGAGATCGACCACCACCCCGCTGCCGATGACGCAGACTTTTCCCGGGCGCATGATCCCGGAAGGAATCAGGTGCAAGGCGTAACGCCGCCCCTCGATCACCAGGGTGTGTCCGGCATTGTTGCCGCCCTGGAAACGGACCACGACTCCGGCCCACTCGGTCAGCAGGTCGACGATCTTGCCTTTGCCCTCATCTCCCCACTGGGTACCGATGAGCACTACATTAGCCATAATAGTTTCCCTTCACATGCAA
>JAADEO010000100.1 GCA_013153415.1 Deltaproteobacteria bacterium | reverse complement strand
GCCGATCTCCCGGCGCAGAAGCTCCGCGGGTTGGCCGCCGGAAGCCTTTTCCGCCTGGAAGAAACCGGCATAGCGCAAGCGGGGGCGGGGTGGTTGCCGGGCCAGATCCCCCAATAGTCGCAGGTCATCTTCGAGTTCCCGCAGTTGGGCCCGATTGTTTTCCTGTGCCAGGAGCCGGCGGGTGAAATAGCGCCAGATCCGGCGGTTGCTTTCCGGCGGCAGGGAGAGCCGGGCCTCGTGGAGGTTCCGGTTGCCGAGATCGTTGTAGAAGAAACGGAAAGCTTCCCAGCTTTCCCGTTCGAGGTGCAGCCGGCCTTTTCGGCCGAACTGGTAGTGGAAGACCTCGGAACCTATCCTGAGGGCGGCGTGTCCACCGCTCGAATCCCCTGAATTGGCTTCGATATAAAGAATGGAAACCCGGTGTGAAGGGGTTGCGGAAAGGGTGTCGGTGCTCTCTGCCCGGAGTCCGCCCGGCAGGAACAGGAGAAAAAATATCGCCAGAAGGCAGGTGCCCCTGGGGCTGAGCCGCCGCCCGGCAGAGTTGGAGGAGTGCGCGCTCAAATCATTTCCGCAAGCGCCTGGTCATCAGGAATCGTATCCCTGGATGATGTATTTCATCATCTTGGGTCTCGGGGTCATGACCGAGGCCAGGATCGGCAGGGTATAGAGCTTCTTTTTGGCCAGTCCGGCCATTCTCAGGCCTTTGCCGATGCCGATATAGGTGTCATGATTGGCTTCCCAGTTGGAGATCCCGTTCCTCTCGGCGATCCGGGCCAGCCCGCGCATGTAATCATCCGGGGTCGCGTGGGTGTTGACGATACCGTCGGTATAGATCATGATTTCATTAATATAGGTCTGTTTATACTCTTTCTCCCCGTCATCGCCGGAGCTTGATTTCGACGGCGAGGTCGAAGAGTTGGAGAAAGCCTTGGAGGAGTGGGAGAAGGAACAGGCTGAAAGGGCAAAACAGGTTAACAGAACTGATAAAATGAAAAATCTGGCGATAGTTTCCGGGGTGAAAACACTTCTTTTGCGCATCTTTTTTCCCTCATTATCATGAACAATGGTTGATTGGTTTTCTACGGGTTTCGGGTCGCAGGATAACACAAAAAAATAAAAATGCCAGTCTGAAGTTGCTTCCTTCCCGGCGGCCGGCGGCGGTTTTCCGCTTGACAGTGTTTCGGAAGGGGTGGTAGCGGTCACTGGCTGATTTAACGAGTTATCTTACAGGATTTGACGATGCGGAAGATATTCGACTTTCATATCCATGCCGGCCACCTCCCCGACTGGACCATGGCGGCCCGCAAGTTCTGGATGGAGACCGGACCCTATTCCGGAAGGCTTTTCACCCCCGAAGGGCGTTTCGATGTCGAGGCGCTGGAGGGCATTCTCGAGGCCGAGGGGGTGGTCGGCGGGGTTCTGCTGCCCGAGTACGCCCCGGAAACCGCCGCCCTGGTGCCGGTTGAAAGGGTTATCGAAATCAGCCGCGAGCTGCCCCGGATGGTTCCGTTCGGAGCCTTAAACCCGCATTTGCACGCCGACCCGGCGGCCGAGTTCGAGCGTCAGCTGGATCTCGGGGTCAAGGGCCTGAAGATCCACGGGGTCCACTGTCTGCACCGGGTCAACGATCCCCGTCTCTACCCCGCCTACGAGATCTGCCGGGACCGGGACCTGCCGCTGATGCTGCATGCCGGAACCTCGATTTTCCCGGGGGTGCGTTTGCGTCACGCCGATCCCTACGATTTTGACGATATCGCCGTCGACTTTCCCGATCTCAAGGTGATTCTCTGCCATGGCGGCCGGGGTTTCTGGTATCAGCTGGCCGAGTTCATGGTCCAGCGCCACGAGCGGGTCTGGATCGATCTTTCCGGTCTGCCTCCGAAAAACCTGTTGCGCTACTATCCCAAGCTGGAAAAACTCTCCCACCGGTTTGTCTTCGGTACCGATTTTCCCGGGGTCCCGGGTATCGCCGCCAATGCCGCAGCGATTACCGCCCTGGGGTTGTCGGATGAGGCCCTGGAAAGGATCTTTCTGGGCAATGCCCGCCGGCTGTTGCCGGGTCTGATCGCTGACTGAAAGCCGGCCGGGGATCGGGATCAGCCCGACAGATAGCCGGGGAAGCGGTTGTAGAAAAACGCCAGGTCCTTGAGCCGGGCAGCGGTTTCCGGGGTCAGGAAACGGGGGGCGCAGCGCCAAGCCCAGTTTCTTTCATTCGAACCCGGTCGGTTCATGCGGCAGTCGTTGCCGAAGCCTAAAACATCCTGCATCGGGATGATCGCCAGGGCTGCGGTCGAGGCATAGGCCAGGCGGATGAAATCGAGGTGGATGGCGCTGCCGTCGGAGTTGGCGGCCCGCCGGGCCTGGGCCTTGCTGGCTTCGCTGATCTCGGGATTGAGATACCAGCCGACCGTGGTTTCATTGTCGTGGGTGCCGGAGTAGACGGCATAGTCGGTGCCCCGGAAATTCCAGGGCAGGTAGGGATTGTCGGGATGCTGGTCGAAGGCGAACTGCAGCACCTTCATCCCGGCGAAGCCGCATTCTGAGCGCAGTTTTTCGACCGCCGGGGTGATGGTGCCGAGATCTTCGGCGATTACCGGGAAATCATCGAAAACCGGTGCCAGTAAGCGGAAGAATTCAGCTCCCGGCCCGGTTGCCCATTCGCCGGCGGCGGCCCCGTCCGCCCCGGCCGGGATGCGCCAGTAGGCTTCGAAACCGCGGAAGTGGTCGATCCGGATGATATCGATCATCTCTTTGAGTCTTGCCAGTCGTTTTTCCCACCAGGCTACGACCGCCGGATTGAGCCGGCCGTCGCTTCCCCAGTTATAAAGCGGGTTGCCCCAGGATTGGCCCTCGGGGCTGAAATAATCGGGCGGTACCCCGGCGACGAATTGGGGTCGGCCACTGGTCGGGTCGAGCTGGAAACATTCCTGATGGGCCCAGACATCAACGCTGTTGAGAGCCACGTAGATCGGGAGGTCGCCGATTATCCTGATACCGCGCCGGGCGGCTTTACTCTTGAAATTCCGCCACTGTTTGTCGAACAGGAACTGGAGGAATTCGTGGTAGGCGATTCTTTCTGCAAGTTCGATCTCCAGCCCGGCCAGGACTTCCGGTTGCCGCCGGGCGATCTCGGGCGGCCATTCGTACCAGGGCTTTCCGGAATACTTCTCTCCCAGGCTGGTGAAAAGGGCGTAGTCGCGGAGCCAGGGAGAGGCCCGGCGGAAACGGTGAAAATCTTCTTCGGACCGGCTATCCCGGCAAAAATGCGCAAAAGCCCGCTGGAAGATCTCCTGCTTGCAGTCCCAGACTTCATCGAAACGGACCAGGTACTGATAGAAGTCCCGTTCCGGCAGTTCGTCGGGTTCCAGCCAACCGTCACTTTGCAGTCGGTCGGGACTGATCAGCAGGGGATTGCCGGCGAAAGCCGAGGGGCTCATGTAGGGAGAGTGGCCGTGGACGGCCTCGGTCGGGCCCAGGGGCAGGATCTGCCAGAGGGATTGTCCGGCACTTTCCAGGTAGTCGAGGAAGCTTTCCGCTTCCGGGCCCAGATCACCGATTCCCCAGCGGCTTGGCAGGGAGGTCAGGGGCAGCAGAATGCCGGCGGCCCGGGTGGAAAAAGTCCCGTCTCTTCCTTGTCCTGAACTGATCACGTTGTCGGTCCTTCCCTGGTTTTTTAGAACCTTACAGGTTGTTTTCTGCACAAAAAAACAAAAAAATTATCGGCAGAAAATGTTTTGAGGTGATAAGAATACTTGTTTGCGGCCCGAAAAGGCCCGTTCGGGTTGTGGGGTTCATCTCCGCATCAGGTGATCACGGTCGGTTCGCGGCGGCCGGTCAGCTCTTTCAGGCGGGTCAACTCCTCGGCCAGGTCGATCAGTTCGGCCAGGGCCGTCTGGGTTTCAGACATCATCGCGGCCGGGTCGTTTTCCGGTTTCTCGAAATAGAGGCGCAGGGTGGCCCCGCTGGTCCCGGTTCCGGAACGACGCAGGATGATCCGCGACTGGTCGGCGAACAGCAGGCGCAGGCCCTGGTTGCAACTTAAGGAACCGTCGATCGGATCCCGGTAAGAGAAGTCATCGGCAACCGTCAGCTGCAACCGGCCGCAGCGACGACCGATCAGGCCGGGGCCGCGTTGAGCCAGCTCTTCCATGATGCGGTCGGCGATGGTGCTGTCGATCTCCTCGTAATCGTGACGGGAATAGAAATTACGGCCGTAATCACGCCAGTGCCGGGTGACGATCTCGGCCACCGGAAGTTTTTTCACTGCCAGCAGGTTGAGCCAGAAGAGCACGGCCCAGAGTCCGTCTTTCTCCCGGACATGGTCGGAACTGGTGCCGAAACTCTCCTCCCCGCAGATCGACAGACGCCCGGCGTCGAAAAGGTTGCCGAAGAATTTCCAGCCGGTCGGGGTTTCGTAACAGTCGATCCCGAGTCGTGCGGCCACCCGGTCGATGGCTTGGCTGGTCGGCATCGACCGGGCCACCCCCTTGAGCCCCTTCCGGTAGCCCTTGACCAAATGGGCATTGGCGGCGATGACGGCGAGGCTGTCGCTGGGAGTGACGAAAAAACCGGCCCCGAGGATCATGTTGCGGTCGCCGTCGCCGTCGGACGCGGCTCCGAAAGCCGGGGGCGCCGGGCCGAACATGATATCCACCAGCCGCCTGGCGTATTTCAGGTTGGGGTCGGGATGGCCACCGCCGAAATCCTCTTTCGGAGTACAGTTGAGCAGGGTGTCGGGGGCGGCTCCGAGACGGCGGCAGAATATTTCTTCGGCGTAGGGCCCGGTGACCGCGTGCATGGCGTCGTAGAGAAAACGGAAATCGCTGTCCGCAATGAGCCCGGCGATCAGATCGAAATCGAAAAGTTCGGCCATCAGGTCGGCGTAGTCGGCGACCGGGTCGATGATCCTGATTTCGGTTTCCAGGATCCGGCTTAAGCTCAAACGCTCCAGATCGACGGCTGCAATGTCCACGATTTGAAAAGCGCTGATTTTCAGGCTTTCGGCATAGATCGCCTCGGTCAGTTTTTCCGGGGCCGGCCCGCCGTTGGCGATGTTGAATTTGATCCCGAAATCGCCTGCCGGCCCGCCCGGGTTGTGGCTCGCCGAAAGGATGAAGCCGCCGTCGAGGCCGTATTTGCGGATCAGGTGGGAGGCGGCCGGGGTCGAAAGGATGCCGTTTCTCGCGATCAGCAAACCGGCGGCGCCGCCCGCAACCGCCAGGCGGATGATGGTTTGCAGGGCTTGTTGGTTGAAAAAACGGCCGTCACCTCCCAGGACCAGCCGTTTGCCCCTGATTCCGCCCAGGGCGTTGAAGGTCGACTGGACGAAATTCTCCAGGTAGTGCGGCTGTTGGAAAACGGTGACTTTCTTACGCAGACCCGAGGTTCCCGGGCGCTGGTCGGTGAAAGGTCGGGTCGGGATGGTTTGTGGTTTCATGGTCGCAGCGATTCGGTAAAAAGTTTTGGGGGTCGGGAAAACCCGTTTGGGGTGCGGGGTTTGTTCCCGCATGGGAGGCTTTTTCTTCCCATAGCACAAAAACCGGGAAATTGGTATGTCTCCCGGCAATCATTATGGCAGGATGACAGGAAAAAAGTGAGTGATATCGTTCTGGTCCATCCCCCGGTGGCCAAACCGGGGGAGGCGCCGGCCGGTATCGCCCGGCTGGCTGGTTATCTGCGGGCCGCGGGCGTCGGTTGCCGGTTGCTCGATCTCAACCTGGAGGGGCTCGATTTCCTTCTCGCCCAGCGATTCCCGGTCACCGACACCTGGAGCCGGCGGGCCTTCGCGAAACAGGCGGAAAACCGCGCTTTTCTCTCTTCCCCGGCCGGTTTTACCAATTTCGCCCGTTACCGACGGGCGGTAGAGGATCTCAACCGGGTGATTTCCATGGTCGGGCGCCGCCACCGGCTGACACTTACCCTGAGCGATTACCAGGATCCCGGATGCACTCCCCTGGCCAGCCGGGATCTGCTGGCTTCGGCCGAAGCATACCGCGAAAACATCTACTTTCCGTTTTTTTCTTCCCGGCTGAAGACGGTGATCGAGCAGGAACAGCCTGCGACCATCGGTTTCTCGCTCAGCTATTTGAGCCAGGCTCCCAATGTCTTCGCTATGATCGGTTTCTGTCGCGACCATTTTCCAGGACTGAAAATAGTTCTCGGGGGAGGGTTGGTGACCTCCTGGTTGAGCCGGCCCGGGCGGAAACCATCCTTTGGCGGCCTGGTCGACCATCTGGTGGCGGGGCCGGGCGAAGCGGCGCTGTTTGAGATCGTAAAGGGAGCCGGCGTTGAGCCGGGAGCTGACGCGGAACCGGATTACCGGGAATTTCCCCGTTCGGAGTACCTGGCCCCGTCATTTATACTGCCCTATGCGGCTTCATCCGGCTGCTACTGGAACCGTTGCGCCTTTTGCCCGGAAAAAGCCGAGAACAATCCCTACCGCGCCCTGCCTGCCGCCCCGGCTACGGCCGGGATCAATAAACTGGTGCGGGAGTACCGCCCGGCTCTTGTGCATCTGCTCGATAACGCCCTGAGTCCGGCTCTGCTCAGAGCCCTGATTCGC
>JAADEO010000066.1 GCA_013153415.1 Deltaproteobacteria bacterium | reverse complement strand
GACCGGCAGGCCTATCGTCTGAACCCGGCCAAAATCAAGCATCCCGAAGCAAATTCCACTCAGGAACTGGCGGGGCTGTAGATAAGCCGGATAGGTATCTGAATCACGACCGCCGGGTTACTGCGATGTGGCCCGGCGGTTATTCTATCGCAAGGTATCCAGAACGCTGCCGCTTTTTTTCTTCTTTTTCTTTTCTGCTTTCTTGGATTGTGCTTCGATTTCCACCGTTTCCAAACAGCTCGTTCTTGCTATCCCCTGCTTAGTTTTTAGCGACAGCCATTTCCGCCGCCTGGCTTTGATCCTGGCTTTCCTTTGCCCGGCCGCGGCCGGGCTTTCGCTCTGGCGGAAGCCGTCGGCCCAGCCCCGGGCGTATTCCGGATCGGTGTTGATCCGTCGTTCATCCAGTTTGAATCCGGCCGCCTGGTTCGTGGCCAGGGCCCGGCCGCTGCGGCACCCGTCATCAAAACCGTCGATATAGGCAATTTGTGATCCGGCCGCCGGCTGCGGTGTGGTCGCGGTTCGGGTGGCGACACATCCGCTGAGGCCGGTGATCAGGCAGATCATCGTGGTCAGGGATAGAAAACTGGCAAAAAAATCTCTCTTCATTTTCCACCTCTGCTTCTCTCTCGCTGCATAAGTCGCCTATCCCGGTGTCAGAAGTCTATTCCCAGGCGGCCGAAATAGATCAGGTCGTAATATTTCTCGTTGTCGATATCCTTTTCGATCTGGCTTTCGTATTCGTGTTCGAAGCCCATCTCGAAGCCCATACCCTGGTAGAAGTCGAAATCGATTTTCCATTTGCCCTGGAACCAGGTGCGGTATTCGCCGGGGTCGTCGAGGGCAGGATAGATGATGAATTCACTCGAGATCGACTGGTTCTTGAAGCGGGGAATCCGCCAGTGAAACTCCATGCCCAGCTGGCCCTCGACCTTGTAATCGTTTTCCGTGCCCCAACTGCGGCTGCCGCCGAGGCCGGCCCGGCCGCTGAGCTCCATATCTTTTTCATTGTAGAAGTTGTAGCCGCTTCCCCCGGAAAGCGAGACCCGGTTTTTCCAGGACTTGAAAGAATCGTATTCGTAACGGAAATAGCCGTAATAGAACCAGTCCGATTCCGGCAGTAGCCAGTCGCGGATGGCATTGAGGTGGCCCTTGCTGGTTTCCTTCCTGTTGTCTTCGGTTTCGTAGTAGTAGGCGGAATTGATGACGATGCGGTGGGACTTGTTGTGAAACGAGGCATCGAAGCCGGTGCTGAAATCCATGCTGACATCGTTGCCGGCTTCCCCGGTGACCCCGATGGCGAAGCGTCGTTTCCAGCCCTCCATGAAGGTCGAGTGGATGAGGCCGAAGAATTTGGGTGCCATCTTGGTTCTGGCCGTGGTGACATCCTGGGATTCTTTGGCGGTGGTCTTGGTCTCGGTGGAGTCCTTGGAGGTCTGCATCCGGTTTTCCGGAGGAACCGTCGCGGGTACCGCGGCCGCACCCTTTTCCCGGGGCGATGGCGTCGCCCCGTTTTTGGTTGCCGTTGGCCTGAGCTTGCTCCTGGAGATTTTCAGAATCCCCAAGACGCTGTGCTTGAGCGTGATTTCGAGATCGTTGCGGCTGATGATCTTTCCTGAAAGCTGGTCACCGTTGAGCAGGGTTATGGTCTCGGACCTGGTCGGAGTGACCGGAATCAGAACCAGGATCAGTCCCCAGAGAAGGTTTGAACACCATTGTCTTGCCATCGCTAAGAAGTGGCCTTTTGCCAATGCGGGGACAAATCCCGCAATTCAAACGGACCTTTCCGGCCCGCACCCAAGGGTGTTTCCGAAGGTCACAAACAAGTACTCTTGTCAGAACATTTTCTGCTTTCTGAAACCAGAAAATAACCGGTAAGGTACCGCTGCTGCGATTTTTCTTTCCGCCGGCGAAACTGTAACACAGTTATGAACTTTTGCAAAGTCTCTTGCGGCCCGGCGATTGCGGGTGTCTACGGGGCGGTTCCGTATTTTTTGGGGTAGTAATCGGTTTTCATTAGTGATAAATATAGCGAGCCGGTGCCGTTTTGAGAATGCGCCGCTGGAGTTACTGCGAAGTCGAATGGATGTGTGAGCCGATTACCAGAGGACCGAATAAATCATGGACCAGAAAACAGGATCTGTTGATATCGAAGAACTGAACCGGTGGCCGGGTGTCAGACGCCGTTTTACCGGAAGGCGGAAGCCGAAATGCGGCCGGAGAGGGCTCTGGCCCGGGATTGTCGTTCTGCTTCTCTGTCTCCTGCTGTCTTCAATCGTTGTGGCCGCCCCGGCTGCCAAAGGTAAAAAGAACAAGGTCAAAAGCCGGCCGGCGCCGCTGGTGGTTGTGGCTGAAATCGCGGAAAAGGATGTGGTTCCGGCCCGGGAATACGTCGGTCATGTCGAGGCCATCCAGAAGGTCGATCTCCGGGCCCGGGTCGAAGGGTTTCTGGAAGAGGTCCGTTTTCACGATGGTGATTTCGTTAAGGCCGGACAACTTCTCTACGTTATCGAGCAGACCAATTACCAGGCCCGGGTGGCCGAGGCCGAAGCCGGGGTGGAACAGGCCCGGGCCGAACTCGTAAGAGCCGAGCGTCATCTCAAACGTTTGCGGGCGGCGGGACCCGAGAGTGTCCGGGCCACCGATATCGACAGCGCCGAAGCCGCGGAACTGGCCGCCAGGGCCAGTCTGGCGGCGGCCGAAGCCGGGCTTACTCTGGCCCGGCTCGATCTCGATTATACCCGCATCACGGCGCCGATCAGCGGCCGGATCGGGCGGACCGCTTACACCCGGGGCAACCTCGTCAACCCGGCTTCCGGTCCCTTGAACCGGATCGTCCAGGTCGATCCCATCTGGGTGGTCTATTCGGTCAGTGAAAACGATGTCGCGGCGATCATGACGGCCCTGCACGATTCCGGAAAAAGATCCCGGTCCCGGCAGTTGCGGCCGCAACTCAGGCTCGGGAACGGAGCCCTGCTGCCGGAAACCGGACGGGTGGTTTTCGTCGATAACCAGGTCGATCCCCGGACCGGCACGATTACGGTCCGGGCCCAGTTCAAAAACCATTCGGGTCGATTGATTCCCGGCCAGTATGTGACCGTACTCGTCAAGTCGGCTTCTGCCCGGGTCTTGCCGGTAGTGCCCCAGAGTGCAGTCCTGGTCAGCAAGCAGGGACGGTACGTTCTTGCCGTGAATGAGAAAGGACAGGCGGTTACCCGGCCCATCGAAATCGGACCCCAGGTCGGACCTTTCTGGGCCGTTACCAAGGGTTTGCAAAAGGGAGACAAGATTATCGTCCAGGGCATCCAGAAGGTGCGGCCCGGCCAGGTGGTGCGGGTCAAGGAATTGTCGGGGGGCGGTAAATAATCGATGTTTTCCCAGATTTTCATCAACCGGCCGCGGCTCGCCGCAGTCATCTCGATTGTCATCACGGTTGCCGGCCTGATCGCCCTGGTCAATATTCCCGTCGCCCGCTATCCCCATATCACCCCCCCGATAATCCGGGTTACGGCCTTCTACCCCGGAGCCAACGCCAAAGTGCTGGCCGATACCGTGGCGGCCCCGATCGAAAAAGCGGTCAACGGGGTCGACAACATGCTCTACATGGAGTCCTCCTGTTCCGATGTCGGCATCTACAATCTCAGTGTCACCTTCGCGGTCGGCACCGATCCCGATATCGATCAGGTCAATCTCCAGAACCGGATTCAGCTGGCGACGCCGAAACTGCCCCGGGAGGTGGTGAACCAGGGTATCGGCATCCGCAAACGCTCGGTCGACATGATGGCGATCATCGCCTATTATTCACCCGACAAAAGCCGCGATATGCTCTTTCTCAGCAATTTCGTCAGCAACGAGATCAAGGACGAGCTCGTGCGCCTGCCCGGGATCAGCGACGGGGTGATTTTCGGGGAAAAGGAGTACAGTGTCCGCATCTGGATGAATCCCGACCGCCTTGCCGCCCTGGGCCTGACTGCCGATGACGTGATCGGAGCGATCCGGGCGCAGAATATCCAGGCCGCGGTCGGCGGTATTGGTCAGGAACCGACTTCCCGCGGTCAGCAGGTCCAGTATATCCTTCAGGCCAAGGGTCGCCTGAGCAAGGTCGAGGATTTTGCCAACATCATTATCCGGGTCAATGACCAGGGCGGGCTGGTGCGGGTCGGAGATATCGCCCGGGTCGAACTGGCGGCCAGGTCCTACGGCCATATCGATACCCTGAACGGCGGCGACGCCGCGATCCTGGCTCTCTACCGCTCGACCGGGGCCAACGCCATGGATACCATGCGCGAGGTCAACGCCAAGCTGAAAGAGCTCTCCGCCCGGCTACCGGCCGGGGTCGAATACAAGGTCATTCTCGATACCACCCGCTATGTTTCTACCGCCATCCATGAGATCGTCGTCACCCTGGTGATGACTTTTCTCCTGGTGCTGTTCGTCAACTACATCTTTCTCCAGGACTGGCGGGCGACCCTGGTGCCGACAGTCACTATTCCGGTTTCGCTGATCGGCACCTTCGCGGTGCTTCTGGCCCTGGGCTACAACGCCAATACCATTTCGCTGTTCGCCCTGATCATGGCTATCGGGGTGGTGGTCGACGACGCCATCGTTGTGGTGGAGAATGTCTACCGCCTGATGAGCGAGGAGAAGATCGGCGGCCGCGAGGCTGCGATCCGGGCGATGCGTCAGGTGACCGGTCCGATCATCGCCACCACCCTGGTGCTGCTCGCGGTTTTCGTGCCGGTCGGCTTCATCCCCGGGATCACCGGCCAGCTCTATCGCCAGTTCGCGGTCACCATCTGCACTGCGGTGCTGATTTCGACACTCAACGCCCTGACCCTGAGTCCGGCGCTCTGCGCCGTGCTTTTGAAAGAGGTGCGACCGCCGCGCCGGGGCCCCCTGGCCTGGTTCAACCGGGGGCTCGATCTCTCCCGGCGGGGTTACATCGCCGGCTGCTCCTGGCTGATTCGCCGGCTGGTGATTTCCCTGCTGCTGCTGGTCGGAGTTTACGCTTCCACCTGGATGTTTTTTTCCCGCATGCCGACCAGTTTCCTGCCCCGAGAGGATCAGGGTTATTTTTTCATCGATCTGCAGCTGCCGGAATCGGCTTCGCTGCAACGGACCGCGGAGGTGCTGCGCGGTCTGGGCGATGAGATCGGCAGGCTGGACGGAGTCCAGGATTTCATCGGCGTCTGCGGTTTCAGCCTGCTCAGCGGCGACGCCGACAATGTCGCTTTCGGGGTCGCCATTCTCAAACCCTGGGACCAGCGCCGTCAGGCCTCTCTGCAGCTCGATGCCATCCTCAGACAGGCCCAGATCCGGATGGCTGGTCTGACTACGGCCAACTGTTTCGCCTTCGCCCCGCCGCCGATTTCCGGTCTGGGATCGAGCGGCGGTTTCGATTTCCGCCTCCTCGATCTGGAAGGCGGAGATCCAGGCAAGCTCTACGGTCTCTCGCTTTCACTGATGCTGGCGGCCCGTAAGGATCCGGTGCTGAGCCGGGTATTCACCACCTACACGGCCAATACTCCGCATCTCTTTCTCGATATCGACCGGACCCGGGCCGAATCGCTACGGGTTCCGATCAAACGCATTTTCGCCACCCTCCAGGCTCAGCTGGGATCGGCTTATGTCAATGACTTCAATCTCAAGGACCGGACCTATCAGGTCATAATCCAGGCCCAGTCCCGATATCGCGATGCCATGGACGATATCCGCCGCCTCTATGTCCGCAGCGACTCCGGGGCCATGATACCACTGGAGAGCCTTCTGACTCTCAAAACCGTGATCGGCCCGCAGTTGATCAAACGCTACAACCAGTATCGCAGTGCCAGGTTCAGCGGCCGGGCCGCCCCCGGCTACTCCTCGGGCGAGGCGATGGCGGCGATGGCGAAACTGGCGCAAAAGATCCTGCCGCCCGGCTACGCCTACGACTGGTCTTCGATCTCCTTCCAGGAGCGCCGGGCTCAGGGGCAGATTCTCTGGATCTTCGGTCTTGCCCTGCTTTTCGGCTACCTCTTCCTGGTGGGGCAATACGAAAGCTGGAATATCCCGTTGGCGATTATCTTCTCGATCCCGGTGGCGACCCTGGGGGCGCTGCTCGGTCTCTGGGTCATGCACCTGCCGCTGTCGATCTACGCTCAGATCGGTCTTGTGCTGCTGGTCGGTCTCGCGGCCAAGAACGCCATTTTGATCGTCGAATTCTCCCGGGAGCGCCGGGATGACGGCCTGGGAGTGTTCGAAGCCGCCATCGATGGCGCCAAGATTCGTTTCCGGCCGGTGCTGATGACGGCGTTCACCTTCATTCTCGGGGTGGCGCCGATGATCCTGGCCACCGGGGCCGGGGCCGGCAGCCGCCGGGCGATCGGGACCACGGTTTTTTTCGGCATGCTGGTGATCACGGTTTTCGGGATTTTCCTGATTCCGGTACTCTACTACATCTTTCAATCGGCCCGGGAGAAGGGTACCGCCTGGCGGCGGGGAGAGCATAAAAAATTGCAGAAACGGAAGCCGGATATGGATGATTCGCGGCCTGGAAACGGAGAGAGTGATGATGCCGGCCGGGATTAGA